>CANQAK010000025.1 GCA_947589495.1 uncultured Bacilli bacterium
AAGGCTCATTTAAAAATGTAGGTTTTCCTACATAATTATATGGACCAAATATTACATTTTTATATTGACTTTAACAACTATTTAATGTATTATAGAAATCTGTGTTTAATGTTTGATATATCTCACTATCTGGCCATTCAGAACATCCATTAGCGTCACATTCATATATACTACCTGAATCATTTAGATCATATTTTGTATTCCAAGCATATTTTCCATAACTTATTTGTTTTATTACTTTGATATTTCCTTCAGGCGTTATTCCTATGATCCGGTACATGTTGCTATCATTCGTTTCTGAACATCCTGCTTGTCCTATTTTTTTTAAACATATATAATTGTTTTGTACTGCATCATATGTACCTTGATAACGATACATTCCTCCGACTGGTTCATTACTTAAACTATCATTACTTTTTCTTGATTCTATTAATTCTTTCGTAGTCATTCCTTTTATATCAAAGTATAAATAACAATATGATGTTTTATTTGTACTTACTGTTACTTTATTACCATCTGAGTCATATGTTAAACTATTTTCTATTTTTTCTCCATTATTATCTATACATCCTGATTTTTCTTCATTTAATTTATAATTTTCTCCTGGAAACGTTGATTGTTCTGTATATTCTCCATTATCATTTTGAAACATTACCGCAAACATATTATCTTTTTCTACTTCTTTTAAACTTACTGTATCTAATGTTGCATTTACCGATTTATTTTTGCTTATAAAAACTATACTTGTTGTTACTATTAATAATAAAATTATTGTAGTAATAAATATTTTCTTTTTCATAATTCTTCACTCCGACTACAAAATGGTATAACTTATTTTAAGTTATCGCATAATTATAATATAACCTATTTTAGGTCAAACGTCAATAACTTATTTTAAGTTATGATAATTTTCTAGTTGTGATAAATATGAATAGATTAAAAGAATTAAGAAATGAAAAAAAATTATATCAAAAAGATATAGCACATATTTTAAATATGAGTCAAACTGGATACTCTCAATACGAAACAGAAACTAATGATATTCCAACAGAAATATTAAAAAAATTAGCAACATACTATGAAGTAAGCATTGATTATATATTATGTTTAACAGATATTAAAGAACCATATACTAAATCAAAAATAATTAAATAAGGTGATTTATGAACAGATTAAGAGAAATACGAGAAGATCGAGATTTAACTCAAAAAGATATTGCTAATAAATTGCAAATGAGTAGAACCGGTTATGCACAATATGAAACAGAGGTAAATGATATACCTACTGCTATTTTAAAAAAGCTTTCTTTATATTATGGGGTAAGTATCGATTATTTACTTTATTTAACTGACGATAGAAAACCACATAAAAGAAAGAAAAGCTAAATTATAAATACTTAAAAAGAGTGATATTTTTCTCACTCTTAATTACTAAATAATTGAACCCAATAATATGTATATTGACTAGCATTTTCCTTAAAATAACCAATTCCGATTTTTGTGAATCCTGAATATATCATATTTGTATAATGGGTATTTGAATTACGCCAGTTTTGAGCAGCACTTTTAGCTGATGCAGATCCCGCAGTAAGATTTTCAGCCTCAGCAGATGCATGAATACCTAATTCATCATAAATTGAATAACATTCTCTACCATCTGGTCTTGTATGTGAAAATTTATTACCATAAGCTATTTCCATAGCTCTAACTGTAGCAGCAATAGATAAATTTCTATCTACCACTAAAGGTTCTACTCCTACTTCAGCTCTATATTCATTAACATATTTTAACATTTCATTTTGCGTATTTATATTACTATCAACAACTTCAGTTGCTTCTTTTAAAAGACTATTAGTAGTACCATTATAATTAGAGGAATCCAATTTATATGATACTCCAGCAGGAACTTTTTCTTCCGTATTATCGCTATATTTTAAGATAAAATATTGATATACTTCTGTTACTTTAGTACCATATTTATAATCTGCTGTTTGGCCATTTTCTTCTGTATAATCAAAATCTACCCATTCTTTATCAGGGTTAGCATTTTTAGGTGGTGTTTTACTAGTAGTAGTTTTATTTGATGTAGTATTATTTTTACTAGTTGTTGTTTTATTTTCTACTTTTTTATTTACTTTTAAAGTAAATTCTTCTTCTACTTTGTTATTACTACTATCAACAGCTACATATTTTAAAGTATATGTTCCTTCTTTATTAAAATCATATTCTCCTTCAACAGTAGCAGTAATTTCTTCTAAAGAATTATCAGTTACTTTTACATCTTTTAATAAATCTATTTCTGTTCCAATAGTAGTACTTAATTCTTTTTGAAATTCAATAGTAGGAATAGTTGTATCTTTTATATTAATATTAAATTTATATTCTTTAACCTTTTCTTTTTCTTTATATTTAATAATTAATTCTTTTTCTCCTAAAGAGCTAGTATCTACTTTAGTATCTTCACTAACTATTTCTACATCTTTACTATCTTTAATAAAAGATAATAAATTAACTTCGCTATTTACCTCTACTTCTAAATTATCTATTAATACAATTTGTGATTCAGAACCATTTTCTTCTTTTTTATTCTTTTTATTATTTACTAAAAGAAAAATACTTACAATTAGCAATATAATAACTAATACACTAATAACTATAATTATTATTTTCTTCTTGTTATTTTTCTTTTCTTTTTCAACATTCTTTTCTAATTTTTTCTTTTTCATAACTACACTTCCATACTAAAATAAATGATAAATTTCAATAAAATTATATGTCATAATTTTAAATATTACAATAACAAAATTAAATATAAAAAGACACTAATTATTAGTTAGTGCCTAAACTTAAGCTTTCGGTTGTATTTAGTATATTCTATTTTATTTGGCTTTTTTTGTTGTGCCTTTACTTTTTGTTTTAGTTGTAGTTGTCTTTTTTTTACTTGGTGTACTCTTTTTAGGAGTATTTTTTTCATTTTCTTCTAATCTATCTGCTACATTTTTTAAAACAGCAGCTGTTTTATTCTTTACTTGTTTAGCAGTTTTTTCAACAATTGGTGTTCCTTTTTCAACAGCATAATCTACTAATTCTTGAGCTTTAATTTTAACTTCATTTGATTTATCAATTACTAATTGTTTAGCAGTTTCTTTATCTAAATCTTTTATTGTGCTTTCTAATTCTCTAGTTTTAACTATAATAGCATTTTTAACTTCTTCAACATCAATTTCTTTAGCTTTTTCTATTAATTCATTTAATTTTTTAGATAAATCCTTTCTTGTTTCTTTACCACTTTTAGGAGCAAGTAATAATCCAAGTCCTATACCTACACCAGCCCCGATTAAAAAATTACTTTTTTTACTCATTTTCATCACTCTCCACATCTTCTTTATTCTTTAAAAATAATTTTAATATAAAATTTTCAATTGTTCCAACAACTGTTGCAATTACATTATTAACTTTATCAGAAATCATTCCAATTGTATCAAGTAAAGGAGATATTTTAGTAAATTTTTCATCAACTTTATTAACTACATCCATTACTTTATCTATTGCAATTATAATTTTTATTCCTAAAATTATTCCTATTACTATTATTATGATTAATAGTATATAAATTATGATTGGCAATATTTGTAATAAAAATTCCATATTATTTATCCCTCCTCTCTTTCATCATACATAGAATCTATTAATTCAAATAAATCATTATCTAAAGTATCATCAAGATTATCATCTGCTTCTTTTTTCTTTTCTTTAGTTTCTTCTTCTATTTTTTCTAATTCTTCTTCTATTGCATCTAAATTATTAGTCTTAGGTAATTCTAAAGTATCTTCTAAAGGTATTTCTGTAGAAGCTTCTTCTAATAAATCATCAATAGTTTTATATTCGTCTTTTTCTTCTTTTACATCTTCTTTTTTATCTTCAAAAAATGTTACTACCGGTTCAGATATCGTTTCAATTGTTTCTTCTTTATGAAATTCAAACGCTTTTTTTCTAACAGTATCTATATCTATATTAGATGCATCATCACTTTTTTTAACAATATCTTCTGCCTTATAATCTTGATTTAATATTCCATATACTGGTGAAATTATTGGTGAAGGTTTAAATTTTCTTTTTTCTACATTTTCTCTTGGTTCTCTAGATTCTTGTCTTTCAAATGTACGATAATCTCTTTTTTCAACATTTTTCTTTCTTTCATAATCTAAAACATTAGCATTTTGCTTTGGCCTAGACATAGAACTTGCAAATTCTTCTTCATCAAAATCGGGAAATTTAAAATTATTATCATTTTTAAATAATTCTCTTTCACTTGTTACTTCTTTATTAGCTGTTACTCTTGAAGGAGTATCTACTTCTTCTTTTGGAGATTCAATCTTAATTATTTTTGGTTCTTCTTCTTTTTTTTCTTCTTGAATCTTTATTGGTTCAGTATACTCTTCTTCCTCAAATAATATATCTTTTATTTTTTTTACTAAACTCATAAGGTGTCACCTTCCTAATTTAAATAATCCGTATCTACTATTTCATCATTATTATCTGTATTATATACTTCATTATCTTCAACATAATCTAATATATTTGAATTCTTTTCTCTACTTTCAAATATATCAAATATTTCTTCAGTATAATCCAGATTATCATCATTTAATAAATTTTCAATTATTAAATCATCATATTTGATACTATTTAAAATATTAATGGAATTAATTAAAGCTTTTTTTATTAAGCCTTCATCTACCATTACTTCTATTTTAGCATAATTATACATAATTTCAATCAGATATTTATTATTTTTACTTAAATTAACTTCTACATAGCCACTTTTATTTTGTTTAAAAAACTTTTGTGAATAATATGCATTCTTATCTATTTCATAATTATTTTCAGTCTTTGAATTATAACTTATTAAATCAAAATATAAATAATAATTGCAATTATTATTGTTTAAAATTACATAATTTGTCCCAGCATCTTTTATACTTAATCCACTTGGAACATAAAATTTATAACCTTTTTTAAAAGTATTAGCTACTTTTGGATTACTATTTAAAGTATTAATAATATCATCATAACTAAGATCTTTTAAATTAGTACAACCACATAATCCAATCACAATAATTAGTATTAAAAGTATTCTTTTCATTTTTCATAACTCCAATATTATTATACCAATTTATTTAGTAGCTTTCAAATATTTTATTTTAATTCCTAATTTACTAAATTTTTCTTCATACTCAGTTAAAACATTCTCTATCTTAGTATTATGTAAATCATAACTTAATTCATCTATGTGATAACCAAATTCTGTTAATTCATTTAAACTGTATTCAAATAATGAATCGTTATCAGTTTTTTGAATAATTGTATTTTTATCTTTAAAGAATTTTTCATATAATTCTAAAAAATTTTTAGATGTTAATCTTCTTTTAGCATGTCTTTTTTTAGGCCAAGGATCAGAAAAGTTCAAATAAATAACATCTACTTTATTTTTAAGCTTTTCTTCTAAATTTTGAATATCATCTATAATAATTTTTAAATTAGATAAATCTTGTTCTTCTAGCTTTTTTAAAGCTACACTTGCAACACTTGAATATTTTTCTATGCCAATAAAATTAATATGGGGATTATTTAAAGCCATATTAATAATAAAATTACCTTTTCCCATTCCAATTTCAATATGAAGAGGAAAATCATTAGAAAAATTAATATCACCGTTTACTAAATAATTACTTTTTTTAATTATTTCATCTTTATATTTAGGATTACGCATTCGCATTTTAAACACTTCCTTAATTTTAAGCATATATTGTTTGTAGGAGGTCTTTTATGAAAAAAACTCGAAATTCTTTCTTTTCTGAAAGTAATTTTCAATCTTATAACCCCAACATGAATAATATGAACATGGGCACAATGCCAAATGGAATGCCTTATCAAAGTGCAAGTAATTATTTTTATCAAGGCCCTGTGCCTAATAATTATAACACACAAACAACTAGTAATGATATAGAAAGTCGTTTTGCTAAAATTGAAAGACAATTAAACAGACTTGATTATCGATTAACTAAAATTGAAAATAGTAGTAATATAATTTCATCAGAAGATTTTGATACTAGTAATTCCAATATGTATATGTTATAAACTCTGGTAATTCCTGAGTTTTTTAATGGTAAATAATCATTGCACTAAAACAATATAATTGTTCTTCTCCCGAAGTTGCTATAGCAACTTGATACTTTATATCTACAACATCTATATCTTTTTGTAAAAAGGCATTAACACTATTTTCTAAATCTTTTTCACATTCTTCATCATAAACTTTAACTTTCATTAATATTCACCAATTTAAGTATAACAAATACAGTTGATAAAATTTGTCAAAAATAATTATTTTTTAATAGTGGGTTTAACTAATTCAAGTGTTTTTATAAGTTCATATTTTCTAAAAGGATTATTATTATTTATATAGTTAAGTGGATTATCTGAATAAGTAAATTCTGGTTCATATCCTAGTTTTGAAGACCATATCCCATCTTCATTTTGCCTTACAAAATGATAATCAGGTCTAAAAGACTTACCATCATAAAAGATAGCTATTTTATAACCATTATGTTTATTTTCACTAAAAATACTACTGTCAAATGCTTTAATGTTTAAGGCATCTATATCAGCATAAACTAAATCTAATAAAGCTTTTTCACTTTTCAAAGCATTTTTAGAATTTTCTTCTTTACTTATTAAACCAACATAAGTTTTAAAAAATGTTCTATCGCTAGTTAAATTATTTTGACAAACTAAAGAAAATTCTTTCGGAGTAGGTAAATCTAGAGCATAAAAATAACAATTATTATAGTATGGCCACTCTTCATCACTTTTTACTTTACTTGGAGATATTTTTACATATAACTTTAAATATCTTCTATAAAGCTCTTCTGCTAACTCATAAGCTTTTTCATTATATATATCTTCACTTAATTTTAAAACTTGCATCTTAATATTTTGCAATTCTTTTTTTATTTCTTCTCTTTGTACCACAAAAATCCCCCATTAATTAACCATATTATAGCACAAAATAACTAAAAAAGCTATTTTTTTTAATTTAAAACTGTTATAATTTAAAAAAGGTGGTTGTATGAAAGAAGATAAAATTTATATTTTTGGACATAAAAATCCTGATACTGATAGTGTTTGTAGTGCAATATGTTTATCATATTTACATAGTAAATTAGGAACTATTACTGAACCTAGAGTACTATCCCATATAAATGAAGAAACAAAATATGTACTTAAAAAATTTAAGTTTGATACTCCTCAGTTATTAAATGATGTACGTCTTCAAATATGTGATGTTAATTATCATAAAGATTTTAAAGTAAGTAATAAAGAATCTGTTTATAATGCTTTTTTTGAAATGCAAAAAGGAAATATGAGTACTATTCCTGTTGTTGATGAAAAAGATAATTTTCTTGGAGCATTTGCCATGAAAGATATTGCCAAAAAAGAAATACTTGGTGATAATGTTGAACTTAATGCTAGTTATACACATATTTTAGAAGTTTTAGATGGGGAAGAAATATTAAAATTTAATGAAGAAATATCTGGTGATATTACTAATGTTGATTTAAGAAGTACCACATTTTATAAAGAAACTAGTTTTAATAATAAAACAATATTAATCGTGGGAGATCGTCACTCTATTATTGAAGATGCTATAGATAAAAAAGCTAAATTACTAATTATAACAAGTGGTATAAAAATTAAAGATGAACATTTAGAAAGTGCTAAGAAAAATAAAGTAAATATTATTTATACTAAAAAAGATTCTTATGAAACTTTATTAAAAATTGGTTTTGCTAATTATATTGAAAATTATCGATATACTAAAGATTTAGTTTGTGTTTATGAAAAAGATGATGTAACTGATTTTAATGATGTTATTAATAAAACAAGACATAGTTATTATCCAGTTTTAAGTAGTTCTAATAAATGTTTAGGATTAATTAAACTTTCAGATTTAAGAGATTATACATCTAAAAAAGTTATTTTAGTAGATCATAATGAAATGAATCAAAGTGTTGATGGATTAGAAGAAGCAGAAATTATAGGAATAGTTGACCATCATAAATTAGGAAATATTGGTACTACTCAACCTATTAACTTTAGAAATGCTACCGTAGGAAGTACTTGTACAATTATCTATCAATTATTTAAAGAGAATAAAATTAAAATACCGGTACCTTATGCTTCTTTACTTTTAACGGGAATTATTTCTGATACACTTCTTTTAAAAAGTCCAACTTCAACTAAAACAGATGAAAGAGTTCTAAACGAATTAGTTAAAATAACAAATATTAATGTTGAAAAACTTGGTGTAGAAATGTTTAAAGCTAATGATTCTATTAAGAGTAAATCTTTAAAAGAAATAATTTATATGGATTTTAAAACATTTACTATAGATAAAGATAATTTAGCAATAAGTCAAGTAACTACTTTAAATTCTAAAGCTATTTTAAAACAAAAAGCTAGTTATGTTAGATTTTTAAATAAAGAAGCTACTAGTAAAAATTATAAAGTAATGGTATTAGCAGTAACAGATATATTTAAAAATGGTTCTTATATTCTTTTCAATGATAGTGCTAAAGAAATAATTAAAGAAGCCTTTGGAGAAAAAATAGAACAAGGTAGTTTTATAGAAGATGTTGTATCTAGGAAAAAACAAATATTACCAGCTATAATGAATGCTTTAAAATAGAAAAAAATACTTTTTTTTACAAGTATTTTTTTATGTTTCAATATCTATTTTAAAATAGAATGTTGAGCCTTTACCAACTTCACTTATTACACCATATTCAAAATTATGTTTATTTAATATTTCTTTTACTATTGATAAACCTAGTCCTGTACTAACAATATTTCTTTGATGATTTTTATCATTTTTATAATATTTATCCCATATATAAGGAATTTCTTCACTTTTAATACCTTTACCACTATCAATAATCTCTACTAAATATTTATTATTTTCTTTAACCATATTTATTTTAACAATTTTATCTTTTCCTGTATAATTTATTGCATTATTAAGTAAATTATATATAACTTGATTTATTTTATTTTTATCTGCCTTAATAAGAGCTTTTTTTGGTAAAGTGACTTCAAAGTTATATTGTTCTAAATCTTTCATTACTTCATATCTTTTAATAATTTTTTTAATTTCTTTAACTAAATCATATTCTTCATAATTATATAAATAAGCATCATTTTGTACTTTAGATAACTCTAAAATATCATTTACTAAAGTAGTTAATCTATCAGATTCTTCCATAATTATATCTAGGTGTTCATTCATTTTTTTATGATCTTTATAAGATATATCTTTAATCATTTCTGCATATGCTTTAATCATTGTTAAAGGAGTTTTTAAATCATGTGATACATTGGCAAGTAAATCTCTTTTAATTTCTTCATTTTTATTTAATTCTTTTTGAACATCTTCCAATGTTTTCGATAATTCATCAATTTCTAAAATACCATTTTTTGGAAATTTTATATTTTTTCCTTCTCCTAATTCTTTAGCTTTTTCAGTTATTTTTCTAATTGGTTTAGTAACTTTATTAGCAATAAATATAGATATAAAAATAGAGCAAATTATAATAATCATTAAAAAATATACAAATTGTCCTTTAAATAATTTAACAAATGATGAAATATTTTCTAAATTACTATATATAAAAACATTTTCATTATTTGTTTTAACTGCATATAAAATACCTTTAGTGTTTGTCGTTGGATTACTAATTTTATAATAATCATTTATTACATCTTTATTAATAAAATCATTCATCAGTTCTTTAATTAATTTATTATTTTGATTTAATAAGCATCCTTTTTGTAACGTATTATAATTAAATACTATATTTTTACTATTTACAACACTTATACATACTTCATTTTCATAAGCAAGTGTTTCTGCTAAAACATAAGTATCACTTTCTTTATTATTAAATTTTTCTACTATATGATTTATTTTGTTAATTTGAAAATTCTTATACAATGAATTAAATATTACTACCTCACAAAACCATATTATTAAAATAATACTTATATTAAAAATTAAAATAAATAATAAAGTTTTAAATTCTATTCCTTTAGTCTTTTTTCTTATATTCAATTTTATAACCCATTCCTCTTACTGTTTTTATTAAATCACGATATTCCCCTAAATGAGATCTAAGTGTTTTAATATGTGTATCTACTGTTCTATCATCCCCATAAAAATCATATCCCCATATATTTGATAATAAATTTTCTCTTGATAATGCTATATTTTTATTTTCAATTAAATATTTAAGTAAATCATATTCTTTAGGAGTTAATTCAATTAATTTATTATCTACAAAAACTTCATGAGCTAAATCATCTATTTTAATACCCGCTATTTCTAATACTTTTTCTTTACTATTTCTTTTAGTAATTGCTTTTACTCTAGCTACTAATTCTTTGGGACTAAATGGTTTAGTAACATAATCATCTATTCCTAAATCAAAACCAATTAATTTATCGTATTCTTCACTTCTTGCTGATAACATAATAAATGGTATATCTTTAATCTTTTTTATTTCTTTACATGCTGTATACCCATCCATTTTTGGCATCATTATATCCATTATTACTAAATCAATATTATTTTTTTTTACCATTTCAATAGAATTTATTCCATTATCTGCTTCATAAACATTATAACCCTCGATTAATAAATATTCTTTAATTACATCTCTAATTAATTTCTCATCATCAACAACTAAAATATTCATAGTAAAACCACCTTTTTCATAGTATAACATATTTGTGAAATATAAATGAAAAAAATTAAGTTTTATTTCATACAAAAAGGAAGTTTTAACTTCCCATGTATTGTTTATGAGGCGATGTAGAATGGATTATTATATGTTCCTTCTCCCTTAATTTCTATATTGGACATTAGATAGAAGACTGGACGAACTGCCTGCGCTTCGTTGAGGTTAGTATCGTTGACATAACCCTCCGGACCTATTCGCCATGCACGGAAATCATCAGCTGAGCTGTAGGGACGTCCCATACGAGTCATGATCAATTCGTATTGTTCCATTCCCGATGTCGCCCCTCCATTATTTTTCATGTGCATCCATCCTTGTGTTTGACAATACGTATAATTTGGATTTTTATTTCCTTGACAACTTTCTTGTTTCGCTTGATAATAATAATCATGTAAGTATATTAATCCTATTTTTTCTTTATTATTCATTTTAGTCCATCTTTGATCTGTTACTAATTCTTTATTTGCTGAAGTTTTTCCATAATATTGTGTATCTGCTTGACCTGTTTCTACTTGATACACTTGATAAGCCGTTAGAGTTCCTACAAAATCAAAATCCATATCACCATACCACCAATTTTGGGGTTCTATTTTATTTTGTATTTCTTTATTTAATGAATTATAATATTGCCCATTTAATGTGTTAAATATTGTACTATTTGGCCATTCGGGACATCCACTTGTCCCACATTCATGATAACGATAATATGAGTTCCATACATATGTACTTCCATATCTTGTTTGTTTCATTACTTTAATATTTCCGTCAGGAGTGATTCCTATTATTCTATACATATTGTTATCATAACCATCACTCTTTGCACCACTACAACCTGCTTCTCCTACTTTTTCTAAACATATATAATTTTTTACTTTATTTCCTTTTAATGTATCTGCTCCTTGATATCTATACATTCCTCCGACTAATGTTTTACTTAATGCACTATTTGTATCTTTACCTCTTAATGTATTCTCTTGTTCAGTTGGTTCTGTTAATCTGAATGGATCATTTACTGTTCCACTTCCATATAATGTTATATTATTCTTTAAATAGAAGACTGGACGAATCGCAAGTGCACTGATCGAGCCGGTGGTGCTGACATATCCACTCGAATCCACAAACCACGCATAAAAGTCAGTACTCGAGTCGCTATTCCGACCCACACGCGACATGGTCCATTCATATTGCTCAAGCCCCGAATCTGTTCCTCCGTTATTTTTCATGTGCATCCATCCTTGTGTTTGACAATATGTATAATTTGAACTTTTATCTTTTTGACAGTTTTCTTGGTTTGCTTGGTAATAATAATCATGTAAATATATTAATCCTATATTTGCATTTACTGTTTTTGTCCATTTTTGATCTGTTACTTCTGCTGTATTGGATGTTGTTGGTCCATAATATTTTGTTTCATTTACTCCTGTTTCTACTTGGTATACTTCATCGGCACTTAATGTTCCTACAAAATTATAATGCATATCTCCATATAACCAATCCCTTTTTTGTATTTTCTCTTGTATTCCACTATCTAAACTATTATAGAAATCTGTATTTAATGTTTTATATATCTCACTGTCTGGCCATTCTGAACAACCATTTTCTCCACATGTTGAATCTTGATATTTTGTGTTCCATGCATATGCTCCATAACTTGTTTGTTTTATGATTTTGATATTTCCTTCTGGTGTTATTCCTATAATTCTATACATTTCATCACTTTGATTTGAACATTTTCCTTCTAAACACAAATAGTTATTTACACTTGCTCCTTGGTATCTATACATTCCTCCGACTAAACCTTCGCTTAATCCACTATTTGGTTGATCTTTTAATTTTTTTACTAAAGCTGCTTGTTTATCAAAGTATACATAACAATATACTGCTTTATTTGTTCTTACACTAAATTTATTATCTGTATATGTTAATACATTTTCTACTTCTAATCCTTTAGAATCTATACATCCTGATTTTTCTTCATTATATGAGTATCCATCTGTCGGAAAATCATTACTATTACTTTGTGTATATTCTCCATTACCATCATTTATCATTATGGCAAACATTCCACTTTTTGATGAATTATTATTAACAAGTTTTACATCATCTAGTATTACTTTTTCTTTAGGATTTAAAAATTTTATAAAACTAGTATTAGTTAATAATAAAAATATTCCAATTATAATTATTCTTTTCTTATTCATAAAATCCCTCTATTCATATAACATATTGTTTTATTATAAGTTAATTTTATAACAATTCGTTTTAAAAATCAATATAACATTTTGTTTTAATATAAAATTCAAATGAGGTTTAAAATTATGAATAGACTAAAGGAAATTAGAGAAGATAAAAATTTAAAACAAACAGATATAAGTAAATTATTAAATGTAACACAAGTAGCTTATAGTTATTATGAAATAGGTAAAAGACAAATTCCTATTGATTTACTAAAAAAACTAGCAAGAATTTATAATGTTTCTATAGATTATCTATTATATATGACAGATGAGAAAAAACCATATCCTAAAAGTATAATGGAAAAAGAAAAATAACAAAAAAATATTAGTTAAAAAAGGTTAACTAATATTTTTTAAGAAGCATTATTTATATAAATAGTAATAGAATTAATATTATTTAAATTTGTACCAGCCATTATACTTTGGCCTCCGATAAGGCCTACATTTACATCACTATTATAATGACTATTTTCACTATTTACATATTCTTTATTAATTGTAATATTATTAAGGTTACCAAATTCATCAGCTTCACTAACCATCTTTCCTATGAAATTTGGTACACTTACATTATTAACTGTATTTTTTATATCTTTACCAGCAACTTTTTGAATATATGGGGTATTGGCATCAAAAGTAAACTCTTTAATTAAAGAAGCTTCTTCTAATTCTAGATTAACTTTCATAGTTTTTATAATTTCATTTAAACTATCTTCATAATATCCTAATGATGATAAGTATAAACCACTTTTTTCATTATAAACATTCATATCATATACTTCTAAATAAGCTTTTTCAATAACTAAAGCATCTTGAGAAGAAAGAAGATTAATAACCATATTTTTTAAAATATTATAACTAGATAAAATTTGTTCTCTTGATAAATTAGTTACTATGTTATTACTTATAGCAGATAATATATCTTTAAAATCAGTTACTGTATTTAAACTAAGCAATTTTTTAGACATAGCTTCTACTATTAATTGTTGATTTTGAATACGCATTAAATCTCCAGTTGGAAGTGTATGTCTATGTCTAGCATATGCTAATGCTTGTTCACCATTTAAATGTTGATAACCTTTATCTAAACATATTTGATTTGCATAACTTCTTTCACTATCTTGTTCACAAAATTTATTTGTTACTTCAACATCAATTCCTTTTAAAGCATCAACTAAATCAACAACTCCTCTAAAATTAATTTTAGCATAATAATCAATTTTTATATCAATTAAATCTTCTATAGTTTCTAAGACACAAGTAGTTCCTCCTACTGTTGAAGAATTAATTTTAGCTTTAGCACCTTTTCTACAAGAAATAGGCACATACAAATCCCTTGGTATACTAAATACTGTAGCATTTAAAGTTTTAGGATTTAAAGTTATTAACATTAAAGTATCTCCATTAAATGAATCAGTAGCATTAATATTATTTTCAGTAGAGTCTACTCCCATTAAAAGAATTGTAAATGGTTCTTTTAAAGTTTTATTACTAGAAAGATTTAAATTAGTATTTTTAGATTCAATTGTTTTTTTATAAATTATTTTTGTTTCATTATTAATATTTTTATAGTTTTCATCATATTCAAAATAAGAAACATAATTACTTTGAACAAATGCTCCTTCAATAGTTTTATTATATAAATCCGCTATCATATCTTCATAATTATCATATGTAATTAATTCATAATCAAGATTATTATCACTAATAATTTCTTTAGCTATTTTATAGCCTTCAACATCAAGAGTATTTTTTATAATACCACTTTTCTTAATTAATGATTCATCTTGATCTTGTAAACTTATTAAATATCCAGTATATAAACTATCATCTTTTTCTGTTAAATTGCCAATTTCTCCATAAACTGTACCAATAAAGTATGATAATATTAAAAATATAATTGATAAAATTAAAGTAATAATACATAAAATCCAATATTTTACTTTATTTTTATTAACTAAAAATTTATATCCCTTTAATATATAATAAAATAAATATATTACTATTAAAAATAAAGCGATAATTCTTAAAGTAGTTTCAATTCCTGATAATTTAATAAGTGAAATAGATATAAATGTTGAAGACACAATAAAAAGAACCATTATTATTAAATAGATAATTAGTTTTCCTTTATTTACATTTAATAGTCTTTTTATTTTCCTTTTCATTCTTCCACTACTACTTCCTTAAACGATGTTACATATAATTTATTATCTTTTTTTATTAAAATTACTTCTCCTTTAGTAGGATAATCTAAATCTATTTCATAAGTCCAATTAAGTACAACTTTATATGCATCATATTCTTCATTATTATAAACATATTTTTCTTCTTCAATACTTTTTTCTTCAATACTTTTTACAATAGGTAATGTTGCACTTCTTTTATTAGTATTTTTATCTTCTACATATTTATACAAAGTATCTGATACATTTAATTTATAATTTTCTACAACATCAGAAAGTACATACTCTGTACTACCTACATCATATTTATTATCTTTATTATCAATAGTAAATAAATCAATTATAAATAATTCACTTAAATATTTAGCATATTCTTTATAATCAACTTCTTTATTTAATATTTCTTTTAAACTTTTAAAAGTATCTTGCATTAATTTACTATCTCTATTTTCTAAAGTATAATTATAATCTTTAATAACATCTATTTCTTTATAATTTGGTTTATTATTAGGATTTTTAAATTGTAAAGATATTAAAGCAACTATAACTAATATTATTAAGGCAAATATTATTCTTAAAATTACTTTATATCTATTTCTCATTTTTTAATCACTTTCCTCATCCTTATCATAATCAAACAAATTATAATCAATTATTGCATTACCTATTTCTAAAGCTCTTTCAGTATAGGCTGTATTTTTTTCAATATAATCATCTTCAATTTCAACATTTTCTTTTAATATTTTATAAGTACCAGTTGAATTATTACGATATATTTTATCAGTTAAGAAATTACCATTTGGGAAAACTACAATATCATTTCCTTTAATATTAAAGATATCATGTCCTAAAACATATTCATTATTTATATTTAACATATTAAATAATGTAGGAGCAGCATCATACATACCCATTACATCTTTAATTTCACCTTTAAATATTTTTGATAATTCTTTATTTTTAGTCCATATAATTAAAGGTGTTTTTTTATTTAAATTATGATCATAACTATCATATGGAATATATGATTCATCACTTTCATCTTTTAACTCTCCAGTTAAATAGTCATAGTTATATAAATAATTCATATCTTTATAACTCATTTTAGCGTCATGATCGCCATAGAAAACAAATACAGTATTTTCAAACGCACTACTATTTTTAATATAATTTATAAAGTCTCCAAGGGCTTCATCAGCATAATGACTACTAACTATATATTTACCAATTGTTCTATCACATAAGTAACATGAACTCTTACTTTCTTTAGTTACTTCATCTTCATAATAATCTGTTAAATCTAATGTAAATGCTGGATTAGGATCAAATGGGGAATGATTTGATAAAGTAATAAGAGTACCAAAGTAATTTGTATATGTAGATTCAATTGTTTCTAATTTTTGAATAGCTTGTTCAAAGAATAATTTATCATTAATTCCTAAACCAATTACATCAGGATTATTAATATTTTTTTCATCATTAAAGGTAAACGTATCTTTATAATAAAGATCAGTATAACCAAGGCGTGGATGAACATTACTTCTGTTCCACATTGAAGGTAAGTTACCATGCATACTAAATGTATAGTAGCCTTCGTCCTTTAAATAAGTTGCAAGGGTTTTAAATTTATTATTTGAATAATTTACAAATACTGTTCCTCCCGTTGATGGTAATAAACCAGTTAACATTATATATTCTGCATCTGATGAAGTACCAACAGATACTTGAGGATAAAAATTACTAAAGAACATACCTTCTTTTGCTAAATTATTTAAATTAGGAGTAACTTCTGTACCATTAAATTCTAAATCCATTAAGAAATCTTGCATACTTTCCATATGAATATAAACAATATTATAACCTTCTAAAATACCAGTATATTTATTTTCGCCACGGTATTCATTTCGTTCATCTTCATTAAAGTAATTTACAAACATTTCATAAGCTTCATCTCTTCCAAAAAGACTATTAATTCTTGGAATTACTGTTTGAAATAAATCATTTCCTTGATATAAGATTATACCAAATCTTTCTACTACATGTTGTCTATTCCATTGTTTATTAAGTCTACTATAATCAGTAGAAGTTGCTGTACCAAATGAATAACCTAAAAATAATAAAGATGCCACAAAGGTAATAATAAACATGTGTTTCTTATTTTCTACTTTATCTAATATATTATAATATGTTGAAGATTTTAAAATATTATGTAAGTAATAGAAAATAATTGGTTGTAATAAATAAATAAAATCAATAAGTCTTAATTGGGCAAAAATTGAATCAGTTACCGTTTCTGCTTGAGATAATGTAGAAAGTTGAGTAAAAGATGCAAATCCTTCATAAAATATATAATAAACTGAGTTTACTACTTCGATCATGGTAAATATAATTAACCAGATAAAGAAATATTTAAATTGATTATGAGGTTTCACTAAATATCCAAAGGCACCGATTAAAAGAATCATACCAAAATCTACCAAAAATGGTTTTAATGAAAATGGATTGCCAATGGTAACCCCTCTTAAAATTACTGCTCCTAGAATGGCTAGTAATAAATAAGTTAAAAATAATCTGTTTGTATAAACATATTTAACAACAGTTAAACGAAATTTGTTTATATATTTGCTTATTACATTCATTTACTTACCTTCTTTAATCAATATTATAACAAGTTTAACAATTATTAGCAAATATTGTTGCAAAATTAATAAAATTTTGATATTATTTATTTACCACGCAGGTGTAGTACAGCGGTTAGTATGCGACCTTGCCAAGGTTGAGACGGCGGTTCGATTCCGCTCACTTGCTCCAAAAGATAAAATCGTCGCACTAATGTGTGACGTTTATTTTTTTATAAGCAAGCAACGGGCTGGTACTCCCAT
>CANQAK010000026.1 GCA_947589495.1 uncultured Bacilli bacterium
AAGGCTCATTTAAAAATGTAGGTTTTCCTACATAATTATATGGACCAAATATTACATTTTTATATTGACTTTAACATTTGCATAATCATTTGCTATATCTCCATAATACCAATCCCATTCTTCTATTTTTTCATTTATACTTTCATTTAACGTACTTATAAATCCATTATCTCCATTAAGTGTTTGATATATCTCGCTTTGTGGCCATTCGGGACAGCCTCCACCTAATCCACAGTTTGAATCAGTATAATTTGTATTCCATGCTTTTGCCCCTATGCTTGTTTGTTTTATGACTTTGATATTTCCTTCTTTTGTGACTCCTATTATTCGGTACATACCACTATCACCTGATTCTGAACATCCTGCTTGTCCTACTTGTTTTAAGCATATATAGTTATTTACACTACTTCCTTGATATCTATACATTCCCCCGACTAAGTCATCACTTAATCCACTATCTTTTTGACTTTGTAGTGTTTGTAATGTTTTAGGTAATTCTTTATCAAAATATAAATAACAATATGATGTTTGTCCTGTACTTACTGTTACTTTTTTACTTTCTGAATCATATTCTAAACTGTTTTCTATTTTTTCTCCATTATTATCCATACATCCTGATTTATCTTTATTTAACTTATAACCATCTCCTGGAAAAGTTTGTTGTTCTTTATATTCTCCATCTGTACCTTTTACCATTATTGCAAACATATTATTTTCTTCTATATCTTTTAACTTTACTTCATCTAATTGTGTTTGATATGCCGTATGTTTATGACATATTAAAAAGGTACTTACTATTAGTATTACTCCAATTACAAATATTACTGTTTTTCTTCTCTCCATATTATATAATTCACCTTTTCTTTTTGTTAATAACTTACTATTATTTATTAACTCTTCTATCCTATATGGTTATTATATAATACCCCCCCCGGAGTCAAGTTTTAAATTTTATTTTGTTGTTGACTTTACAATTTTTACATTCAAAAAAAGACACTTGTTTTTTAATATAAACTAGTGTCAATTAAAACTTTTTATATTATTTAATTAATAAATTTCTTACAACAGCAATATTTTCATTTTGAATAGATACATAATCACTTGCAGTATCAGCATTAGTAATCATATCATTTACTTCAATAATATTAGCATTATATTTACTTTTTAATTCTTCAACTAAATCACTATTAGTATTACTTGCTAATTTAATTATTGTTGTATATTTAGAATTTTTAAATTTATTTTTAATATCATTTAAAGCATTTTCACTTCCTGATGCCTCAATATCTTCTAAACTAACAATATTAAATCCATAAGTTTCTAAATATTTAAATGTATTTGATGCTACTACTAAAGTATTATTATCAGCTTCTTTAGCTTCTTTAGCAATACTTCTAAGCTCAGCATCAATCCAAGAAACTTTAGCATATAAATCATCATATTTTTTATTAACTTCTTCTTCTTTTAAAGTATTATCTAAATATTCATTTAATGATTCTTTAATATTTTTAGCAAGCATTAAAAAGTTATTTGGAGCAAGCCATAATTCTTCAAGATTATTATTATAACTTAAACCATAAGTTGCATCAATTATTAATAATTTATCATTTTCATTAATAAATGATTTAGCTATTTCTTTTTCATTACCTAATCCAACATAAACAAATAAATCACTATTAGCGTATTCAGAAATTTGTTTATCTGTTAATTTATATTCATTTAAATTAACTCCATTAGGATAAATACTATTTATTTCACTATCAACACCATATAAATAATCTATTATGTAAGTAACTGGATAAACTGTTGTATAAATTTTAGCATTATCTAAATTATTTTTATTAGTTTTACATCCTGTTACTAAGAATGCTACCATTATTAATACAATTATTAATTTTAATCTTTTCATCATTTCACCTTATTTTATTTTACACTAACCATTCTTTTTTTTCAATATAAGTTGTTAAAAGTAAAAGAAGTATACATGATAATAATATTGCTCCAATAACATCACTAGCAAAATGGGCTCCAAGATAAATTCTACTTATTGCTACTAAAATAGGTAAAATTATTAATATAATACTTAAAAATATTTTTAATCCTTTTTTCATATTACTTTTTATAATTAAATAAAGAAGTATTCCATACATACTAGTAGCAGCCATTGTATGTCCACTTGGATAAGAAAAAGTATTTTCTTCTACTAATTTTAAAACAGCAGGTCTTTCTCTCATAATAATTATTTTAACTAAATTATTCATAATAGTAGATACTATTAAAACCCCTGTTATTACTAAACCATAATTTTTCTTTTTTAAAATAGTAAATATAATTAAAAAGATAAGACAAAGTAATACTATAAATATTGTACTTCCAAAAATAGTTAAAAATTTATAAATACTTGTTTTAGAGTCATTTATATTACTTGCTATTAAATTATAACAATATGTATCAAATGACTCTAATAAATTTAATTTAACAAAAATAGATAATAAAATAAATAACAATATTAGTAATATTACAAATATCCATTTTTTATTATTTTTCATATTTTCCCTCTTTAAAAACAAATTCTCTTTGAATAACTAAATTAATAACCCAAAGTAATGAATCAACAATAATTTTAATAATAACAACACTAATACTTAATAAACTATATAAATAAGTAACAAAACATCCTGATATAAACATTTGAATTACTACTAAAATATAATACTTTAATAAAGATAATATGCTCATATTTTTAAATACTAAATTAGAATTAATTATATAGTTATATATTGATGATACAATTCTTGCTAAAATAGTAGCAGCAAGTATTTTTGAATCTATCTTTAAAATTCCTAAAATACCTACAAATAAAATAATATCCAAAACAAATGAACTAAATGATGATAAAAAATACTTTAAAAATAATTTATAAATCATTACTGAATCTTTTAGGGGATTAAAATGACTATTAGCATTACTATTTAAATAAATAGTTTCTATTTCTACTTCATCAATTTGAATAGATTCATTCTTACATTCAATTAACAT
Organism: uncultured Bacilli bacterium; assembly: GCA_947589495.1. GTDB lineage: Bacteria > Bacillota_I > Bacilli_A > RF39 > UBA660 > SIG200. Next base: position 3,040 of record CANQAK010000026.1, read on the forward strand.
ATTAGTTTCATATTCATATCTTTCCCCTGATAAATCTAAGAATTCTTCCATTAATTTTTTACTTAATCCTCTAAGTCCTGTTTGTGTATCACTTATTTCTAAACCTATAAATATTTTAAATATATTTCTAGTAATTTTATTACCATATTTACTTTTTTCAGGAACATTTTCATTATCAAAATTACGAACTCCTAAAATTAATTTATTTGGTTCTTTAATTAACTCTTTAGCACATCTTTTTATATCTTTAACACTATGTTGCCCATCACAATCACATGTAACAACTCCAAAAATTTCTGGATATTCATTTAATAAGTAATTAAAAGCATTCTTTAAGGCTCTTCCTTTTCCTAAATTTTTATGATGTTTAATAACTAAAATACCTTTTTTTTCTAATTTTTTAAAAAATGAATCATGAATGCTTTTACTTCCATCATTAACAACCAAAATATTTTTAAAATCTTTTTTTAGATTATCAATGAAATTTTGCATTATATTTTCATCAGGGTCAAGTGTGGGTATTACTACAAATATATTGTCCATAAATTTTTCCTACTTTCTTATTCTTTTTCTTTCTTTATCTAACTCTGGTAATTCTTTATTACCATTTTGTATTTTTTCTAATACTTCAACAATATAACTTAAAGATCTTTCATAATTTTTATTACTTTTAAGTTCTTGTAACTCACTTTTTAATAATTCATACTCTATAGTTAATTCATTTAATCTTGCTTTATTTATAATTAAATCATTTTGTAATATATCAGTATTATTAAGAGGCATATCTATTTTTTCTAATTTTTTCTTTCTATTATTATCGGTAATTTTTACAATTACCCCAAAAGGAAGACAAATAGTTATAATATTAATTAAATATTTTATAATATTATTCATAGGTATTTGAAATTCAATTAAAAGTAAAACAATAATTAAGATAAAAGCTAAATAAATTTTATTATCAACTTTAATTCTTTCAGGAATAAAAGTTCTAGCTACACTTAAATTTTGACTTTGTCTTGAAGTTTCTTCTTTTAAAGAAGTTATTTCCATTTCCATATTTTGTAATTTATTTTCTTTTTCTTCAATAGCACTTAATCTTTCTTGTTCTAATCTATCATAATAAGCAAATAATTTTTCATACATTTTTTTATAAACTTCAAGTTCCATAAAATATCACTACTCCTTTATGGCTTCCATGCCCACCAATTTGTAGCTATTATTATAATATATAAAATACAATCTGTCATGCATAATATCTATTTTAGTTTGTCCACTTACAACCATATTCTTTTCTAAATAAACTTCAGCACTAAAAGCATTATCATTATATATTATATAATTTTTGACTTCTTCATTAGTAAATACTGGATTTTTTAAAGAATGGGAACTAACAAAAGAAATATCGACATTATGAGCCCAATCATAAGCCATCTTATACATATAAGAATCTTTTATTAAATAAGGAGTAAAATAATTAAAACCATGATTCGCTCCCTTTAAATCATCAGTTAAATATAAACTCCAATTTTCTGCTAAAGATAAAACATTAAAATCTTCTTTTAAATATTTTTTAGCTTCTTCTTCTAAAGCTATATTTTTAAAATCTTTAGTTACCGTTATTTGTTTATTTTTTATTGTATAATCTACGTTATTACCATCTTCATCTAATATTTTTATATCTGGTTTATATACTAAATCATTTACTTTATACACAACAGATGGAGATATTTCTACATATTCTGTTAATTTTTCTAATCCCGATACATCTTTTTCATCAGTTATAATATCACTATCTAATAAATTATTATTTACATATACTTTATAATTTTTAGGAACAGTTATTTCATATGAATAAATTCCATCTTCAAAATAAGTTTTAGAATTTACAATTTCCCATTCATCTATTTTTAAAATAGCCATTCTTGTATAAGAATTAGTATTTTTTAAAGATACTGTACTTAAAAGAGTATCACCATTATATAAATCATACGCTACTAATCCATCTTTACTTTCTTTAGAATTTCTTTTAATTTTTAAATCATCACTATTATATAACTTTTTAACTCCATCACTAATTTTAGCACCTTTTTTTTCATATTTACTAACTGTAAATAAATCATCTTTAATATCTTTAGTTAATTTACCACTTTCTGTTAAATATTTAATATAATTATCCACTAAATTTCTTTCATATATAACCATACTATTGTATACATAGATTAAAAATACTACTGACAAAGTAAGTAAAATAGTTCCAAATATTATTAATGATTTTTTATATGTACTACTTTTTCTCCATTTACTTTTAAGTTTTAATTTATGCATTTTACTTACCTCTTTTCTACAATGAATCCATCAGGTAATCGCCAAGATGAATTAGAATAATATAATGTAACAGAAGTCATTTCATATTTACCATCATAATACATACTAGATGATGAACCACCATCAATATTAGCAGCATTTACTGCTCCATACTCATTCATGACATCAATTAAATCTGCTGCTGTAGCTCCTAAATGTCCATTAGCACCTCTTCCATCAGTTACAAGTAGTAAAACAGCACCATCACTTCTTTGACCAATCGCTGTTCTTGGATTTGCGCCACTTCCTGAACCATTTACTTCTCTACTTTCTCCATTAATAATTAGTTTAACAAAATGATTATTAGCATCACTAGCTTCTTCTTGAAAAGCTACGGCATCTCTAATTTTTTCATCTTTAATTATTTTTTCTACTTCTTCTTTATTTTTTCCATCTAAATCTATAATTTTTAAAAGATTATCTTCATTAAATCCTACTAAATGAAGTCCTTTAATTCCACTTGGATTATTACACTCAATTTCACCATTTCTGACAACTAACCCCATTGGTTTACCACCTTTATTACTTTCAGAAACGTATAATCCTCCGTTTACACCTGCAAAGGCATCGTTATCATTAACAAGTTTATCTAAAGTTACCCCATATTCTTTCCAACTTCCATCATAAATAGATGCAAGTTTTACGCGAGCCGGATCATTAACTATAATCATTTTAGCTTCAAACGTACTTCCTGCTATTTTAACAAGTTCTATACCATCTTTATCTATATTAGTTGATGTATTAATTAAACTATTATCTACTTCTGTATTAAATACAGCCATACTATTACTATCCACTATAGATTGAACTTTATCATCACTCATAAATAAACCTACTACAAATTTCATTTGACCAGTTTCAAGTAAGGTTGTTACAAAAAGGTTACGGGCATGATTACTAGGGCCATAACAAAAAATAAGTCCTGTCCCATAAATAGTTATTAAAAGTGTTAGAAGAAAGATTCCTACAAAACTAAATATTTTACCTACCACTTTTAAAAACTTCATATACTACACATCCTTAATACTTTATATAAAATATACCATATCTAACTTTATTCTTCAATATAATAAAAAAAAATAAACTCTAATAATTAATAGAATTTATTTTTTTTATTATTTAACACTACCAATCTTTGTAAATGGAAAAATAACTATTCCCACAGTACCTTCAATTTCATATTTTTTAATGACTCCTAAACTTCTACTATCCAAAGAAATTTCTCTATTATCCCCCATTAAAAAATATTCATCATCTCCTAAAGTAATTTCTTGAAAACTACCTGTATCACCATAAGCATAAACATCATCTAGTTTTTTACCATTTATATATACTGAATTATTACGACATCGTATCGTTTCACCAGGGAGTGCTATAACTCTTTTAATTAAATTATCTCCCTCAACACTTTTATTAACAACAACAATATCAAATCTTTTATAATCAGTATCATATTTTTTTAAAAGCATTACTTCATCACCAGAAAGTGTTGGTACCATACTTTCTCCTTGAACAACTATGGGTGTTACAATAAATGTTCTAATACACACTACTACTAAAATTATTACCAAATAAGGTATTAAACTTTTAATAATTTTCATTAAAATCCTCCATAAACAAAGAAATTAAGACTAAACACCTTAATTTCTTTCTTTAACCTTATATTCTTTACGCATCTTTTTAATAAAGTTAAGTTTTGCTCTTCTAACCATTCCCTTTTTAACTACGGTAATTTTGTCAATTGTTGGAGCATTAACTGGGAATATTCTTACTACCCCAATTCCGTTTGAAGTTTTACGAACAGAAAATGTTTCAGAAACACTTCCACCTTTTTTAGCTATTACTAGGCCTTCAAAGGCTTGGATTCTTTCTTTTTTACCTTCTTTTACCCAAACATCAACACGTACTGTGTCTCCTACACGAAACTCAGGAATGTCTTTGCGTATATGGCGTTCATTAATCTTATCTACTAAATTTGCCATTAACTACACATCCTTTCTATAAAAAATTATTTACTGTAATCATTAATATATATTTTATTTAAGCGGATTACATACCTTTTGGGTTCGCAAAACATTATAGCATAACTTTTCTATAAGTGCAACCAATTTGCTTTATTATTTATTTAAGATTACTTTACTATCTTCCTCTTCTTTCTTCTTTTATATTTATTTTACCTTCTAATAAATAAAGCATATTTAAATAGTAATTTAAAAGTCTTTGACTAATAAATTTTCCATATTCATTAATAAGTTTACTTCTTAAATCATTTATTTTTATTAAAGCTAATTCTCCATCAGTTTCAGTAGAATCATCAGAAGAAGAAATATCCATAACTAAATATAATAAATCACGATATTTTTTATTAAACATTTTTTCAATTACTTCTTCTTGTAAATTTTTATCTTTAATATAAAGTTCACTATTTTTCTTTCGACTATTAATAACTAAACTTGGTTTATCTTCAAATTCTAAAATTTCAAAATCACATTTAACTTCTTCAATTTTCATTGTTATCTTTCTCCAATAAATCAGGTCTTCTTAACTTTGTTCTTTTAATTTGTTCACTTTTTCTAAATTCAGCAATTTTTAAATGATTTCCACTTAATAGTACATCAGGAACTTTTAGCCCTCTAAAAACGGGAGGTTTAGTATAGGTTGGATAATCTAATAAATTATTAGTAAATGAATCTTCTTCATATGATTCTTTTTTAATTACACCATCTATTAATCTAACTACTGAATCAGTTATTACCATTGCAGGTATTTCTCCCCCAGTTAAAACAAAATCACCAATACTAAGTTCTAAATCAACAAAATTTCTAATACGTTCATCATATCCTTCATAATGACCACATACAATAATTAAATGCTTATATTCTTTTAATTCATGAGCTTGTTTTTCATTATAAACTTTTCCTTGAGGAGTCAATAATATTATTAAAGAGTCATCTTTTCTTAAATCTTCAATAGCACTTACAATCGGTTCACACATTAAAACCATTCCAGAACCACCCCCATAAGGAGTATCATCAACTTGTTTATTATTTAACTTTGAATATGTTCGAAAATCTATAATGTTAATTTCAACTTTTTGACTATTAATTGCTCTTTTAATAATTGATTCAGTTAAAAAACCATCAAACATTTTAGGAAATAATGTTAAAATATCAATTCTCATAGTATTAAATCACTTCCTTTATTAGTTAAAATCTTTTTATCTAGTACTTGTACTTTCTTTATATATTCTTTAATTAATGGTATATAAAATATTTTATCTCCTTTAATTTTTAATAATATAGATGCTAAACTTTTTTCATAATCAATAACTACTCCAAGTAAAATATCATTATCATAAACATTACAACCAATTAAATCTTTTAATAAATATTCATCTTCTTTTAAATTTAAATCTTTTCTTTTTATATAAAGAGATTTTCCTTTATATTTTAATACTTCATTAATATTATTATAATCTTTAAAAGTAAGTAAATCATAATTTTTATGTACTCTATGAGTATTAATTAATTCTTTAATTTTTTCATAACCAATGTAGACAGAAAAATTATTAATAAATATTCTATCTTTATATTCAAAATCACTATTTACTTTTAATTCCCCTTTAATACCAAAAGTATTAATAATTTTTCCTACTTCCACAAATTCATCCATGATTTACCTCATACATTAAAATACTTGCTGATACACCAGCATTCAAACTTTCACAATTTTTATTCATTTTGATATAGGCTTTCTTTTCACAAAGAGTTGCTACTTTTTTGCTTACTCCTTCTCCTTCATTACCAATAATTAATGCACATTTATTAAACTTAATATTTTTAATATCTTCTCCATCTATTACAGATGTAGTAATTTTAGTATATTCATTAGATAAATTATTTAAAAATGTAGTAATATTAGTTCTTATGACATTAATATGAAATATCATTCCTTCTGATGATCTAATAACTTTAGGATTATATAAATCAACTGAATCATCACTTAAAATAATAGAATCAAAATTAAATGCTACTGCACTTCTTATAATTGTCCCTAAATTACCAGGGTCCTGTAATCTATCTAAAACTATTACATTTCCTAATATTTCTTTTTCATCTAACATATGACAAACGGCAATAATTTTAGCACCAGTTACTTGACTAGATAATAATTTCATAATTTTTTCATTTACATAATAAGTTGGTTCTTGAAATTTTTCATGAGTTATAGTAATTATTTCTTTAACAATTCCTTTTTTTAATGCTTCATTAACTAAATGTTCATCTTCAACTAAAAATAGTTTTTCTTCATCACGATATTTTTTTAATTTTAATTTTTGCCAAAATTTAACTTGTGGATTATTAGTACTAGATAATTCCATAAAATCACCACCTTTAGTATACTAAAGATGCATTAGTTTGACAAATAAAACATTTATTTTAAAACAAAAAAAATAGAGTAATCTTCCTACCCTAATCACTTTTTTAAGTCCCAGTTTAATGGCCGGGATCACCGCTTCTTTAAGTCCCAATTTATTGGCTGGGTTCACCGCTTTAAACATAATTTCTTACGTCACTTTTAATATACAATAATATTAATTATTTGTCAAATATTTAACTTCTTAATTTTTTTCTTCTCTCTTTATAATCAGGTATAGCACTTTCTACTATTTTCCAAAAATTTTTACTATGATTTCCTTCATAAAAATGAGCCATCTCATGAATAATAACATAATCTATTAAACTAACATCTTTTTTAAGTAACTCACTATTTAAAGTAATTATTTTATTTCTTGTATTACATACTCCCCATCTTGTACGCATTTTTCTAATTCTTAATTTAAAATCAGGTAAAGAACTAAAACATTTTTTACATATTTCTATTTCTTCATTAAATACTCTTTCACATTCACTTTCATAAAAATTATCTAATACTTCTTCATCATGACAATTAATATTTTCATCTTCAATTTTTACTTCAGTAACACGGTTATCAAAAGTAACATTATAACTTTTACCTAAATACCAAAATAAACTATCTCTTTCTTTTTTTTGTAAACTATCTTCATACATTTTTAAAATAGCTTTAGAATTTCTTGTAATTAAATTTTTTACTTCTTGATCAGTTATATATTTAGGAGCAGTAATAATTAATTTACAATTTTCATCAAAGCGAAAATAAAGATTTTTATTATCTTTTCTTATTATTTCAAAATCAATAATATAATCATTTAATTTAAATTTCATAAAATCCCTACTCCATTTTAACATAATTTGTTTTTAACGTACAAATTCATTTAACCAAAAAAAATCTTTATTTTTAAAATCACTTACAAATAAATTATCACTCATTAAATAATTTATTAAAAGAGTTGGTTTAACACAATCACTTTTTAAAATAATATGACTTCGATAAACTTTTAAAATACTTTCCTCTGGTTTATATTTATTATCTATTCTATGTACTTTTCCATCAAAACTATAATATCTATTATCTTTAAATAAATTATTAATTCTTTTATTAATATATTCTGGATTAAAAGAATCAAATAAATCATTATAAATTTTAAAAGAAACACCCATATTCATATTATCCATGTAATAGAGATTTTCTATTGTTCTAAATAAATTATATGGTGTTTCTTTAGTGAGAATTGTTAATTCTCTTTTTATTTTAAAAATATAAAAAGTTCGCATTTTATCACCCTAAATAGATTATACAAAATGAGTAATAAAATATATGTTAGGTTTTGTCGAACAATTTATTTTTTCATTAATTCCATAATTTTAGCTTTAATTTGATTAATACTTAAACCATGATAATTTAATAATTCTTCTTTAGTACCAGAATCACTATAACCACTTGTACCTAAAACATATTCTTCACTTGTAGCATATTTACTTAAAACTAATTTATTTCCATATTCTAAGACAAATGTTTTAATTTCTTTAGGAAGTAAAACATTTTGATATTTCTCTTTTTGCATTTCATATAATTCACATGAAGGCATTGTTACTACTCGAAAATCTATTCCATAAGGCGCTAGCTCATCTACTATTTTTAAAGCTAGTTCTACTTCACTACCCGTAGCAATAATAATTGCATTAGCATATTCTCTTTCTTTTTTAACTCGATATGCCCCTGCTACTAAATATTTATAATTTGTTCCTTGTAATTTTTTTACTTTTTCACTACCAATAATTAACGCTGTTGGTTTACTATAATTACTTAATAATTCATAGGTACCTAAAATTTCATTAATATCAGCAGGTCTTATAGTAATTAAATCAGGAATTAATCTTAAAAGATTAAGTTCATATGTAGCACTATTACCACTTTTTTCATAAGTATTTAAAAAAGTATCTTGAGTAAAAATATAATTGACATTTAGATTATTTATAGCACTTAATTTAATAAATGGATTTAAAAGAGCAGCATCTACTAAAGGAGAACTAATAAATATTTTAAATCCTAAAGAAGCAAGTCCACAAGCAATACCACCCATTGCTTCTGTTCTTTTACCAAATAATATATTTCTGCCAGTTGGTTCTTCTTTAGACATTATTTTTGATTTAGCAATAGTACTTTTTGATGAAATAAAATTATCATTACTTCCTACTAATACAAAAGGACTTTTACTTGCTACAATATTTAAAATTTTATGATTACTTATCAGTAAACTTTCTTCATATCCATCATTAATTTTAATATTTTCAGGAATAAATTTAATATTAACTTCCCTATTTTGTAAAAATTCCATTATTTCTTTTATTTTTAAATCTGCAATACTCTCTTTATATTCTTCATCATAATTTAATAATTTTTTACCTAATCTTTTATCTAAATTCTTTTCAATTTCTTTTCTATATTCTTCTTTAACTTCAAAAGGCATAGTTAAATTATATTTAACTCTTAAATTATTCATTTCATTACTATTTAATGGCGTATTAAAATATTTATTTAATCCTTCTCGATCAGAATCTTTAGCATAAATTGTATTAACTACTATTACAGTTGGTTTTTTAGAAACATAAGCATCTTCAATAGCACCTTTTATAGAACTTATGCTATTACCATTTATTTCTTCAACATTATAATTTAAGGAAATAAATCTATCAACTAAATCTTCATTAAAGGTTTCTTTAATACCACTATCTTTAGCTATACCATCTTTAATAATTATATAAATTAATTTATTTAAATTCATTAAACTAGCAAAAGATGTAGATTCATAACTCATTCCTGTCATTAATTCTTCTTCTGTACAAATACATATTGTATGAAAATCAATTAATTTACTTTTTGGTTCTTCTATTTTTAATAAAGATTCTAAATATCTCTCTCCAAGAGCAATGCCCACTGATGTTGCACTGACATCTCCAGGTAAAATACTACCTATTTCAATTCCCGGTGTTTTTATATTTGCATACCCGCTTGTAAGAGAATTTAATTTTTTAAATTCTCTTAAGTTATCTAAAGAAAAATCTTTATAAAACATATGAAGTGTTGCATACATAAGTGGTAATAAACGATTACTTACAACTACTCTATCTCGATTAATAAAATTCATATTATGGTAATCAAAATTTAAATTTTCCATAAATAATGAATAAAATATTTGAGCGCTACTAAGAGTTAAACCAACATCACCACTGCCGGCTTCTTCAATCATATCTAATCCCAGCATTTTAATATTATTAATTATATTTACATCTAATTTACTCATATATACTCCTTAATCTACTACATTTTATTTATTAAATTATTTATTTTTTCAACTGATTTATTATTATTCAGTCTATTTAGTCTTTCACGCATTTTATTAATTATATTTGGATTATTTTCTATTTTTTTTAAAACTCGTTTAAATTTCCATAAACCTCTTACTTTAATTCCATATTTTTTTCTTGTTATAAATCTAGCATTATATTTTTCTTGACCACCAACTCCAGGAACTAAAAGTAAAGGTACTTTCATTTCTAAACATTCAGTAACAGTAGCACCCCCAGGTTTACTAATTACTAAATCACTTATTTTCATTAAATTCAAAACATCCTTTGAATATCCTATAACATTAATATTATCAATATTTTTCTTTTTTATAAATTGTGTACATTTATTTTTTAATTTCTTATTTCTTCCACAAATAAAGATAATATCAACATTTAAATTTAACTTAGCAATAGTCTTAAAATAATCATAATAATACATACTTCCAATAGAACTACCACCAAAAAATAAGTATACTTTTCTATTTCCTTTAATTTTATATCGATTATAAATTACATTATCACTATCTAAATCATTTATTTTACTAATATTAAGAGGTAGTCCAAAAGCATAAACTTTTTTAGGTTCTACTCCTCTTTTTATTAATTCTTCTTTAACAATTTCATTACCTACTATGTAACCATCTTCTGTTTTTCTATTTCTTGTCCAACATTCATGAGTTCGATAATCAGTAATAATTGTTAGTAATTTACTATTAATTAAATGCATTTTATTATAATAGGTAATCATTCCACTACAGAAAAAATGCGTTGATATAGTAATATCTGGTTGATAATCAGTAATTATTTTTCTTAATTTTTTATTATCATAACTTTTCTTTGTAAAATAATTACTTCCAAGAGTAGTAAGTTTATGGTCTAATAGTTCATAACCAACATCAAATAATAATTCACTACGATGTTTTGTTACAAAATCCATTATTTTAATGCTTAATCGTCCTAATTTATTTCCATAATCAGTAATATCTAAAAGTTTAACTTCAATATTTGAATTATGTTCTTCTAAGTATTTAGCAACATATTCAGCAATTGACTTATGGCCAGAACCATATCTTGCAAACAAGACTAAAACTTTCTTTCTCATATTATCTACCCTCATATCTATTATAAACGCATTTTGAAAATAAAACAATTAATTACTTATTTATAAGTTTACTTTCTGTAGTATTTTCATCATTTAAGATACGATTATTTAAATAGGCAAATCGGAGATTAAGGAGCAATACTCCAAAAACAATTACTGCATAAAACAAAATTGCTCCCCAAACATTTTTTAAAACTTTTTTCATAATATCACTCCTTCTTTCATCTTTATCTTATCAAAAACATTTGTTCGTTTCAATAGCTAAATTAAAAATTAAACAATTGTTTGACATTTTATTTTCACTATTGTAAAATGATTATAGGAGGTTCTTTATGAAAACAATGGAAATTACTAAAAGACAAAACGATGTACTTGATTATATTAAGAAATATTCTGCTGAACATGGTTATCCGCCATCAATAAGGGAAATATGTAAAGGAGTTAATTTATCTAGTCCCGCGACTGTATTTGTTCATATGAAAAATTTAGAACAATTAGGTTATATTAAAACAACAAGCAATAAATTTAGAACAATTGAAATTCTTTGTGAAAATGAATATTTAGAAAACAAAGAAGATGTTGTTAAAGTTCCCCTTTTAGGAAAAATAACAGCAGGTTCCCCAATTACAGCAATTGAACAACCTAATGAATTTTTTGATATTCCTGCATCTTTAATTCCTGCTACTGCTACAGTTTTTACATTACATGTAAGTGGTGAAAGTATGATTAATGCTGGTATATATGATGGAGATTATGTTATTGTTCAAAAACAAAGTAATGCAAAAAATGGTGATATTGTTGTAGCAATGACTATGGAAAATGAAGCAACAATCAAAACTTTTTATAAAGAAAAAGATCATATCAGATTACAACCTGAAAATGATACAATGGAACCAATAATTTTAGATAATTGTGTTATTTTAGGAAAAGCTATTGGATTATATCGTAAATTTTAATTAATTATTTTATTAAAAAAATTAAGTAAAATAAAAAAGTCATAATTATAAGTTTTTAACACTTAATATTATGACTTTTTTGTTTTACTATCATTTTACGATGTAAAATGGTTTTTCTGTAGTTCCTTCTCCTCCTAACTCCACATCATTTGTTAGATAGAAGACTGGACGAACCGCAAGATAACCTTTCATATATCCACCATTCACCATACCAATTGAAAGTACATACCACGCATAATAGTCAGGACTTGTAGTACCATCACGACCTACACGAGACATGATCCATTCATTCTCTGATGTATTTCCATTTTGTGCTAAATGCATCCAACCTTGGCTTATACACTTTGAATATTCTGGATTTTTATCTGATTGACAACTATCTTGCTTTGCTTGATAATAATAATCATGTAAATATATTAATCCAATTGGTGCTTCCTTATCCATTAGTTTCCATCTTCCAGAATGTTCTTGCAAATCTGATATTGATGGTCCACGATATTTTGACTTCATTTGACCTGTCTCTACTTTATATATTTCATTTGCTGTTAATGTTGTTGAAAAACTAGTATCCATATCTCCATACCACCATTGTTGTGGTTCTATTTTTTCTTTTATGTTTTCATTTAATCCATTATAATAAATTGTATTAAGTCTATTATATATAGTACTATCTGGCCATTCAGGACAGCCATAATAATCACAAGTTGTATCATCATATTTTGTATCCCATGCATATGTACTACCATACTTTGTTTGTTTCATGACTTTGATATTTCCTTCTTCTGTGATTCCTATGATTCGATACATTTCATCATCGAATCCACTGCTACCTGCATCACATCCATTTGTTCCTACTTCACTCAAACATATAAAATTTTTTACGTTATTTTCATTTAACGAATCTGGCCCTTGGTACCTATACATTCCTCCAATTAATGTTTCACTTAATGTATTTGTATCATCAGCTAATCTTAACGTATTTTCTAGTTCCGTTGGTATTACTTCGGTTAATGTAAAGGGATCATCTATTGTCCCACTTCCATATAGTTGAATATCATTCTTCAAATAAAATACTGGACGAATAGAACGCACATTCTCCAAAGTGGCACCACTGATAACTCCACTCGAAGCTATAACCCACGCACGGAAATTAGTATTCGAACTACTCCAACGACCAATGCGCGTCATGGTCCATTCATAATCTGATATATTTCCATTCTGTGCTAAATGCATCCATCCATTATCTCTACATTTATTATAATCAATTGAATTTTTTGAAGAATGACATCCATTCTCTTTTGATTGATAATAATAATCATTTAAATATATTAATCCTATATTGGCTGTTGTCTGTTTATCCCAATTTTTTGATGTCATTTCATTTTCTTTTTCTTCTGGTAATTTTCCATAATATTGACTTTCTTTTTTTCCTGTTTCTATTTGATATAATTCTTCTCCTGTTAAATTTGTTACATAATCAAAACCTATATCTCCATACCACCAATTCCATTCCTGAATTTTTATTTTTATATTATTATTTAGTGTATCATAAAAAGTTTTATTTAATGTTTGATATATTTCTGCATCTGGCCATTCGGGACAGCCATTGTCATTACATTTATATGATGTATTTGAATTATTTTCATCATATTTTGTATTCCATTTAAACGTGCTGTTACCACTACTATCTATAAATTTTGCTTGTTTTATTACCTTGATATTTCCCTCAGGTGTTACTCCTATAATCCTGTACATTTCATCTGATCCTGAAGAACATTTCCCTTCTAAACATAAGTAATTATTAACTTGATCGTTAGTACCTTGATATCGATACATTCCTCCTATTAAACCTTCGCTTAATCCACTATTTTCTTGATCTTTTAATTTTTTTACTAAAGCTGCTTGTTTATCAAAATATACATAACAATATACTGCTTTATTTGTTCTTACACTAAATTTATTATTTGTATATGTTAATACATCTTTTACTTCTAATCCTTTAGAATCTATACATCCTGATTTATCTGCATTATATGAATATCCTTCTGTTGGAAAATCATTTTTAGTACTTTGTTTATATTCTCCATTTTCATCTTGTAACATTATTGCAAACATACCACTTTTTGAGGAATTATTATTAACAAGTTTTACTTCATCTAATTGTGTTTGATTATCCGATAATTTATTATTTATTAAAAATATACTACTTACTATTGTTAGTATTACTCCTATTACAAATATTATTGTTGTTTTTCTTTTCTCCATATTATATAATTCACCTTTTCTTTTTTGTTAATAACTTACTTAACATTATTAACTTTTCTATCCTATATGGTTATTATATAATACCCCCCCCCGGAGTCAAGTTTCAATTTTTATTTTGTTGTTAACTTTACGTTTTTTTAAATCAAAAAAATAATTATAAACTTGTAAAATAAAATAAATCAAAAAAAGAAAAAAATTGAAAAATAATTTGACTTGAAAAAACAAAAAGTAT
>CANQAK010000027.1 GCA_947589495.1 uncultured Bacilli bacterium
TAAAAATGAATAAAATTATTATACTAGTAAATAAATAATTTTCAATTTTATCCATTTACTAATCAGTATTATACGTGTTAAAATTAGTTATATGTCCCCGTAGCTCAGTTGGATAGAGCGTTTGCCTCCTAAGCGAAAGGTCATGCGTTCAAATCGCATCGGGGACGCCATTTTTAAATTTCCTATACATCTTTTTTAAAAGTTGTATAGTTTTTTTAAGTTTGATATAATAATTATTAGAATGAGGGTAGATAATATGAAAAAAATAAAAGATTACATAATCAATTTTATTAATGGATTTTGTATGTCTTTAGCAGATAGTATCCCTGGTGTATCTGGTGGTACAGTAGCATTTATTTTAGGATTTTACAATAATTTTATTGCTGCTTTAGATGATTTATTTCATGGAGATAAAAATAAAAAGAAACGAGCGTTCTTTTATTTATTTAAGTTAGGTATTGGATGGATTTGTGGCTTTATAATGGCAATATTATTTTTATCTAGTTTATTTAATAAACACATATATGAAATGAGTTCATTATTTATAGGATTTATTATTTTTGCTATTCCAATTGTTATTAGAGATGAAATAGATAATTTAAAAGGTAAAGAAAATAATTTTGTATTTTTTATTATAGGAGCTATGTTAGTTATTTTAATTACTTATTTAAATAGAGTAGTTGGAGGAACATATAACATTGATTCATTCAATATTGGTACTATTATCTATGTTTTTTTAGCTGCTTCTCTTGCTATATCAGCGATGATTTTACCCGGTATATCTGGTTCCACTATTCTTTTAATATTTGGTATATATATTCCAATCGTAAATAAAATAAAAGCATTATTAACTTTAGATTTTTCAGTATTACCTATATTAATTGTTTTTGGTTTAGGCATTTTATTTGGTATTGTCTATTTTACAAAACTTTTAAGAAAAAGTTTAGATAAAAAAAGAAGTCAAACAGTATATGCTATATTAGGAATGATGGTTGCTTCAGTCTATTCAATTATAATGGGTCCAACAACTTTGGATGTACCTTTAAAAAGTTTAAGTTTAAATTCATTTAATTTCTTCTATTTTCTTCTTGGAGGAATAATCATATTAAGTTTAGAAGGAATAAAATATTTATTAACTAAAGATTAATTAAAAAAAATAATATTATACTAACTTAATATTATTTTTTTTATAATCATATATTAATTTTTCATATATATCACTTTCAACATTTCTTTGTTTTTTAGGATGAATTAAAAATCTAGCAGTTAAAACAATTTTATTTTCTAATAATTTTGTATAGATAATAGGAGTTAATTTATTATAATAAATACGATAATTAGAAATAGAATTTTTAATTTCTTTTTGCATTTTTTTAGGTGTATCTTTAATTATATCATTAGCATTTATAATATTTAAAAATATATTTTTAGCTTCATCTATATTAGAATTGACATCTATATACACACTTATTTCATCCCAAATATATTTAAAAGCAGTATTATAATTTGTAATATCAGAACTAAATATTTCTGTATTGGGAATATGAATGATTTTACCAGTACTTTGATTAGTCTCTTCACAAACTTCCAAAATTTCAAAACTTAAAGGATTTATATTAATAATGTCCCCAATTTTTTCGCCAACTTTAATTCGATCTTCAATTTTAAATGGTTTAGAAATTTTTATATAAATCCCACAAAAATAGTTATAAATAATTTCTCTAATAGCAAGTGTTAATGCAGCAGATATAAAACTAATTAATGTAATTATATCTCGAAATTCTTCTCGCCAAATAATAAGGATTGCAATAACAAAAATAATAGATAATAAACTTTTATTTCTTTTATTTATAATATATTGTTTTTTCTCATCAGTCGCATATTTTTTACTTGCATAACTAAAAATTTTCCCAATAATTTTTAATATAATATAAAAAATAACAGTGTAAACTAAATTTAAAAGATAAACATTATGAATATTTAAATTATTATTAAAAAAATTAGTAATCATTATTTTTTCCTCCTTTTTACAAGAACACTAATTATATCACTAAATTGTATGAATTGACATAATAATTATAACGGGTGTGTAAAGTTATGTAAAATTGCTTTTAGAAAAAAGGTTGGTATAATATATATTTAGTAGGTGATTTATTTTGAATGAATTAGTTAAATTAGGAAAGAAAACTTATGTTTTGAAAAATCCGGTCAATGTCGGTATTTATCTTTTGAATGATAAAGAAGTATGTTTGATTGATACAGGTAGTTCTAAAGATTATGCTAAAACGATAGATAAAATTCTTATAGAGCATAACTGGACTTTAAAATATATAATAAATACACATGGTCATGCCGATCACATAAGTGGAAATAAATATTTACAAGATAAATACAATTGTGAAATATATTCTAGTAGAGTAGAAAGTTACTTTATAAATGAACCAATTTTTGAACCAACTTTAATGTATGGAGCCGATGCAATTAAGGATTTAAAGAATCGTTATCTATTAGCTAAAGCAAGTATTTGTAAAGATATAAGCGGTGTTCAAATAGATGGAATTGATATTATTGATTTAAAAGGACATTCTCTAGGTTCTATTGGGGTAGTAACAGATGATTTAGTTTGTTTTGCAGGAGATTCTTATACAAGTGAAAAAATCCTTCAAAAATATGCTATTCAATATACTTTTGATATTAATAATTATTTAGATACTATAAATTTTTTATTAAGTACTCACTATAATTATTATGTTCCTGCTCATGGTGATATTGAAGAAAATCCTAAATCAACTTTAGAAAAAAATATGCAAAATATTTTAAATATTGAAGATCAAATTTTAGAAATTTTAAATAGCCCTAAAACATTTAATGAATTATTAAGTGAATTATGTAATATTTATCATATAAAAATGAATTTTTTACAATATCATTTAATCGGTTCTACTCTTAAATCATTTTTAACTAAATTAGAAAAGGCACTTTTAATACGTTTAGAATATGAAAATGGTTTTATGATAATATATAAAAATATTATTTAAAATATTTTATTTTTCCTAGTTTCTTTTTAGTAATTTTTTTAATTTCTTTTATAAAAATAGAAGGATTACTTTTGTCATATACTAAATATGTTTCTTCTTTACATCTAGTTATCGCTACATAAAATAGTCTTCTTTCTTCCGCATATTTAATCTCATTATCTTGAAATAATTTATTAATTAAAGGACTATTTTCTATTTTGTTAGGTAACCCTAAAGAAGTATTATCACAATTTAATACAATTACATATTCACCTTCTAAACCTTTTGACTTATGAATGGTTAAATATTTAAATGTATGATTATTATAATGTACTAAGGGAAATTCTAGTTGAAATTCTTTATCGATATAATTATAAATATCTTTATTATTTCTGGACAGTACCATAATATCTTCGCTTTTCTTAAAAAGTTCATTTAATAATTTTTTAAAATTATATACTTTATTTTTATAAGGAACAAATATTAATGGCATAGGATTAGTTTTATTTGATAATAATTCTTTTTTTATTTGATAAGGATTTTTAGTAACAAAAATCGATGCCACTGATATAAGTTGTTGACTATTTCGATAAGTATTTTTCAGTTTAATTGTTTTGACATTAGGAAAATAGGTTGGAAAATTAATAAATAAATTTAAATCACACCCACTAAAGCGATAAATAGATTGCCAATCATCTCCAACTACAATAATTTTAGCTCTTGTATATTTAAATATTTCTCTTATTAAATTTAGTCTTATAAAAGAAGAATCTTGAAATTCATCAATTATAATATATTGATATGTTAAATTTGCTATTTTAGTAACTTCAGTTGCTTTATAAATTAAATCATCAAAATCAAGAGACATAACACTATTTTTTTCAATATTATATTTTTTATAAATATTAAAAATAAACACTAATATCTTTTTTTCAATTTCCGTATATTTAGAAAATGGTAAATCTTCTAAACTTAAATTATTAGTTTTCCAAAGATTTATAAATGTTTCAATTAGATTGCAAAAACTTTCATATTCTTTTGTTTTAAGAAACCTTTTAAAATTAATATTTAAATTCAAAAATTTTAAAATTAATTTTTGTTCATTTTTATCACAACTTTTTATTTTCTCTTCAATAAGATATTTTAACATATTTGTTGGTGCAATCGAGTAGGAGTAATTAACATGTTCTAAAATTGACATAGCTAATTTATGAAAAGTAAAAACATCAACATCATATTCTATTTTTAATTTAATATCATTTACCGAAGCATTTGTAAAAGAAATAATTAAAATATTTTTAGGATTTATTTGACATTCTTTAATTAAAAAATTGATTTTTCCTATAATCGTTAAAGTTTTACCAGAACCTGCTCCAGCAATAACAATGGTATTTTCGTCGTTTCTCAATAGTTCCATTTGAAAATCATCTAATTGAAATTTTCCGACTGGATAATTTTTTTGCATAATAAAACCTTTCTTTTAGGAAAAGTTTCTCATCATTATCTTAACATATTTTTTACTATTTAGGGAAAAAATAATTTTAAGTATTACTTAAATTATAGTATAATAATCTTAATAGGAGAAGTTATGAATGAAGTAAAAAAAGTAGTTGGAATAGCCTTTATAGAAAATGGAAAATTGTTAATTGTTCGTTCAAAAAGAAGCAGTAAAACTAATTCATGGACTTTAGTTGGTGGTGGGGTTGAAAAAGGTGAAACAGAAATAGTTGCAGCATTAAGAGAGATTAACGAAGAAATTGGTCAAGGGTTTGAATTTGATGAACAAGATTTATTACCCATCTTGTGTTTTAAAGAAGCTGCTCAAAGTGATTCGAACGTTATGATTGAAATGAATATGTATTTAGCTACTAAACCAATTCATGTAACTTTAATTCCTAATGATGAAATTTTAGATTACCATTGGTATAGTTTAGGTGAAGTAGGTTACAATTTATCTTCTTCGATTCGTGAACATTTTTTACCTTATGCAATTCAAAAAGGTTTATTTTTTAAATAAAATATAAAAAAATGATTGCATAATTAAAATTTGTATAGTATAATCTTAATTGTCTTGAAAAGATTTTAGACGGGCGATTAGCTCAGTTGGTTAGAGTACTTGCCTTACAAGCAAGGTGTCATAGGTTCGAGTCCTATATCGCCCACCATTAATTTTGTGCCGACATAGCGTAATTGGTAGCGCAACTGACTTGTAATCAGTAGGTTGGGGGTTCGATTCCCTCTGTCGGCACCACTTTTTTGGAGGGGTAGCGAAGTGGTCAAACGCGGCAGACTGTAAATCTGTTCCTTCGGGTTCTATGGTTCAAATCCATATCCCTCCACCATTTTATAAATTCATTGCCCCGTAGCCAAGTGGTAAGGCATCAGACTTTGACTCTGACATTCCGTTGGTTCGAACCCAGCCGGGGCAGCCAATTTTTTGTTAAGTCTCGTTAGCTCAGTAGGTAGAGCATTTGACTTTTAATCAAAGGGTCTGGAGTTCGAATCTCCAACGAGACACCAAAGGTGATATAAGAAATATTAGAAAGAATAAAGTTATTTTCTAATATTTTTTTAATTTATCAATCATTTAATTTTCCAAATAAAAAAGCCACCTATGTTATAGATGACAAAATTATCTAAAAAGAGCTAAATATATATAAACTTTTTATTCTTTAAATGCGAATAAATAATCAATATTACTCCCACTATAGCTCCTTCTATTTTAATTATATTACCGTTTTATAAAAAGATAACTTCAATATATTTAATTTTTACATTTTTTTACAAAAATTTTCCATAAATCGACAAAATATTTTTAAAAATTATGTTATACCTTTAAACGGAGGGTTTATGGACAAAGACATTAAATTATTGAAAAAAGAATTTTTAAGAATAAAACACATGGGGTTTGTAAAATCTTTAAGACAAGGTTCCACTAGTATCGGATACACATTTGAAACACTTTTACAAAAGAAAGAAGATCAAGAATGTAAACCAGATTTTAAAAGTGTTGAAATAAAATGCAAACTTGGTTATACAAAAAGTCCTTTATCACTATTTACTTGTGCTCCAAAAAGGAATAACCAACCGGCAATGGAATACATTTTTAATAATTATGCTAATAATCGGTATAACAATCTAATGGCACCCAAAATTTTTAGCTTAAAAATTTATTCTAATCAAACTTATAATTGGTATGGCTTTACTTTCCATTTAAAAGTAGATTATTTAAATAAGCAAGTATTATTGCAATCATTTGTTAATAATACATTTTTGGAAGATGTAGCAACTTGGGATTTTAAATCATTAGAAACAAAATTAAAAGTAAAATTAAAAACACTTGCGATTGTTTATGGATATCCTTATATATTGAAAAAAGAACTTTATTATAAATTTACTAATATAAAATTTTTTAAATTACGAGGATTTTTTGAATTTTTAAAATTAATTGAAACAGATAAAATTTTTATTCAAATTTATTTAAAAGAAAAAGTAAACAACGATGGAAAAACAGTCATCGAAAATCATGGAGTAGCTTTTAAAATTCCTTTAGAATATGTAAATTATCTTTTTTATAGCATAAGATAATAGTGGAATAAATTAATTTTTTCTTGAAAATTTTATATGATATTTGGTTGCTTTTTTAATTTAGTTGTAATATAATGTTTATACAGCTTGAGGGCGTGCACCCATAGCTCAATTGGATAGAGCGTTAGACTACGGATCTAAAGGCTAGGGGTTCGACTCCCTTTGGGTGCACCATTCTCGAGAAGTAGCACAGCTTGGTAGTGCACGCGGTTTGGGACCGTGAGGTCGCAGGTTCGAATCCTGTCTTCTCGACCATAAATTGACTAAAAGAGGTACATTGATAAATAAATGTACTTTTTTTCTTTTTGTAAATCAAATCTACTTGAAATTATTAAAATTATATTAAAAAAAGCGCATATTTTGACAACATTTGTCGAACTTATTTATATTTAAAAAAATTATGTTAATATATTAACTAGGTGAAGAAAAATGCGAATGGATTTTATAATTAATGAACTTTTAAAGAAAGTAGAATATGCTAGTTTGTATGTCGATACAATAAATCTTAAAGAACTTGACAAGAAAAGCATAAATCATTTATAATTTTAATTGTTAGAAGGTGGTTAAATGTATAATGAACGAATTTACTTAACACCACAAGATATTTTGGATAAAGAATTCAAAATCGATGCTCGTGGTTATAGACCTCAAGAGGTTGATAAATTTCTTGATATGGTAATTCGTGACTATACTGAATACAATTCTATTATAAAGAAACTGGAACAAGACACAAAGAATTTAATTGAAGATAACAATAAGTTGAAACATGAAATTAGAATGTTACATGAAGAAATAGAAGTAAACAAGTCATCTGAAAATGTTAATCGTACACCTACTAATGTTGATTTATTAAAACGAATCAGTCAATTAGAAAAAGTTGTATTTGGAAAAGAAGAATAATATTTAGACAAATGCTGTATCGCTTTGTGATATAGAGGAAAGTCCATGCTCACACAATTCTGAGATGATTGTAGTGTTCGTGCTTAGGGAAAAAATAACCTAAGGTAGAAGTAATTCTAACGGCATCGAAATTATCTTAATGAGATAAAAGTAGATCTAAAAGTGCCACAGAAACGTATGTACTTGGTAACAAGTAAGTGAAACGAGGTAAACCCCGCGAGTGAGAAACCCAAATTATGGTAGGGGAACTTTAAAAATGGAAATGAACATTTTTAAGGATGCATATTGCATAGATAAATATTTGTCACTCAAATTTTGAGTACAGAACATGGCTTATTAATATTATTTTTTTATTTTAAGGAGTGAAAATTTTGGAAGAAATTGCCGAACTCTTAAGAGGTACCAGAGAAGAATCTGGGATTGAGCTTACAGAAGTTAGCAAAGACTTAGACATATCAGAAGTAATTTTAAAAAACATTGAAGAGGGAAAAATTGGAGCTTTTAAAGACATATTTGAATTAAAAAGCTATATCACCAATTATGCTAAATATTTAGGCTTAAATTCTAATCAAATTTTGGAAGAATTCAATGAATATTTATTTGAATATACTTCAAAGATACCTGTAAAAGAGATAGAAAAAACAATCGAATTAAATACAAAAGAAACTACTGATAGAGTAGCTTCACCATATACTATAGATAAACCTAGAAATATAAAAGGTTTATATATTGCAACATATATTTTAGTTTTGATTTTAGTCATTCTAGCTATAATTTGGTCAGTTAATCAAATTACAGTTGATAAAAAAAGTGCTTATGTTGTAAGTTATAGAAAGTAGTGAAATTATGAAAATGAATTTACCAAACAAAATCACTATTATCAGAATAATTTTAGCAATTGCTATGATAGTTCTCTTATTAATTCCTTGGTATAATCTGGGAATTGAATTTCCTAATTATGTTATAAACAATGAAATTTTAAATTTAAAATATGTTCTAGCAGGTATAATATTTTTAGTAGCGTCTTTAACAGATTTTATTGATGGCTACCTAGCTAGAAGCAGAAATATGGTAACAGATTTTGGAAAAGTAGCAGATGCAATTGCAGATAAAATTTTAGTAAATGGTTTATTAATTATTTTAGCTTATGACAGATTAATTCCTGTTGTTGTTCCAGTTATTATTATTACCCGTGATATTATTGTAGATTCATGTAAGATGATAAGTGGAAATAAAGGTAAAGTAGTGGCAGCATCTTTTTTAGGAAAAGCTAAAACTATGTGTAT
Source organism: uncultured Bacilli bacterium (assembly GCA_947589495.1). Lineage (GTDB taxonomy): Bacteria > Bacillota_I > Bacilli_A > RF39 > UBA660 > SIG200. The sequence continues at coordinate 8,792 of CANQAK010000027.1, forward strand.
GATGATTGGTCTTACTTTAGTGTTATTTAACAATTTACCGTTTGCATTTCTAAATATTCCCGTAGCTAATTTCTTAATCTTAGTAGCTACATTATTATCCGTGATAAGTGGATGTCAATATTATTATAATTCAAGGGAATTTTTATTTCCTAAAAATAATTAATCTTTCTTCTTTGGAGGAAAGATTTTTTCTTGATTAATTAATTAAATAAGTTATAATTATATATAGAGATAATATTGAGGTGTAGAATGAAAATAATAAAAGATAAAAAAATTATAATTTTAGCAGTTATATTGACTGTTTTTACAATAGGGTATTTTATAATTGCCAATAAAATTTCTTATGCTTTTAGTACTGATTATGACGCTAATGAAACTTATAATCATACAATAGATACTATTACTAAAAGTGCAATTGCTTATGGCGAAAAAAATTTAGATTTATTTAATGAAAATGACACAATTTATATTAAAGTTCAAGATTTAATTGACAATTCTTACTTAATTCCCGATGAAAGTGGTAACATTAATAATCCTTTAAAAGAAACAGAATCATTAAATTCCAATGTTATAAAAATAAAATTAGAAAATAAAGAAGTTTCAGCAGAAGTCGATAGTTAAAATATGGTAAAATAAGTGTAAAATTTTTTACAAATATTGTATTATTCAGAAATAATTTAGTAATATATTATTGTAAGGAGCAGTGATACAATGTTATATCCATCAATCGATAAATTGTTAAATATTGTTGATTCTAAATACATGTTAGTACATGTAGCCTCAAAAAGAAGTAAACAAATGCAAGAAACTTCTCATTATCAAATGAGAATAAGTGAATATGTTAGCAAAAAGGATATTGGTAGAGCTTTAGAGGAATTAGAGAATGGTTTAATAAAAGTAGTAAAAAAGCAAAAATAAAAAAAGCACTTGATTATCATTAATTTATATGGTAAGATAATCTTGTCTTTTGGGGGATTAGCTCAGCTGGCTAGAGCACTTGCCCTGCACGCAAGGGGTCGCGGGTTCGAATCCCACATCCTCCACCAAAAAGATAGTAAACTCGGACATAATAGTTCGAGTTTTATTATGTTTAAAATTTCATCATATTTTTCCTAAATTTATTAACTTTAGATTATCAAAATCACCTATTTATAACGTGTATACATTACTTTAAATAAACCATACTAAAAATAGACAATATTTATATTTTATTGACATTCAATATTTAAATATTATTGCTGAAATAAAAAATAAGTAGTATTATTAAATAAAGGTAGTGAGTACTATGGCAAATAAAAATAATAAATCTTATAAAAATAACAATTCTAAGAATAAAAATGGTAAAACTCAATCTAATATGAAACCTACTAAAAAATTTCCAAGTAACGCTTTTGTTATGAAAGCTTTAGTAGTATTCGGAGTAATATTTTCTATTCTTGGAGCAATCTACTTAATGAAATACTTTTTTGTCGAAAGAAGTTATATTAAAATAAATATGTCTACAGATAAAAAATTAGAATATCTTACAATTAACGGTCAAGAAGAACTAATTACTACCCAAAAATATGTTAGCGATTTAAACTATAGTATGCGATATGATACAAGAAATGTTGAAGTTTTTAAATATAAATCACAAGATATCTTTAAATTTATTAACGATGAAAAAATATTAATAGTGGTTGAAAGTTCTAAGTTACCAAGTAATTGTACTTTAAGTAGCAATAATTATAGTAATTGTACTATTGAAGTTGATAATTTTACAGAAGAACACTATATTGCATTTAAGGGGAAAAGTTATAAAATAACTGTTAAGACACCAAATACATCTAAAAATGAAGAAAAAATTACTAAAAGAATTAGTTATATGTTGAATTCATTTGAGATTAATTAATAGTACTAACTAAAAAAAGCATCTAGGGGAGGATTTAATTATGAAAATAAACAGTTTTAGCATCACATTCTGGTTTAATATATTTACTAATCATGAAGAAATTTTAAAAATTTTATCTGAAGATTTCAAAGAGGAATTTACCAATTTTAATTTTTTAGAAAAAGAAACAGATAATTTACTAGTTCCAGTTATAACTGCAATTAATCGTGAAAAGATGACAAATTTTACATTTAGTAAAATAAATTTTCAATATAATATGGACAAAGTAGAGTGGACTAATTTTAATGAATTTAAAGAACATGCTTTACAAATTTTTGACACTTTAACTAATAATCAAGTTGATATTTTACATACTGCTATATTTATAAATGGTGAAATTATTTCTGAGGAATCTTTAAAAATGATTACCGAAAAAACATTAAATCCACAAATAGTTTCCAATGATTTAGTTGATGCAACTTTAAAACTTGGCAAAAAACACGAAGATTTATTTTATAAAATAGTAACTTTACTGAATAAAAGGCAAATTAAATTGCCTAAAGAAATTGATAAAAATGGCAATTTAGTTCCTATACCACTAATTTCTTGGAATGGAGCTTTTGTCGAAAATGAGCTTGTTGATATTTCCTATGAAATAAATGATAAATATTCTTTTGATTTTACTAAAAATTATCATACAACTACCTTTCATTTAAATAAAATGCTTTATATTTTAGAAAATGATATGCAAAGTGATATTGATGGAATTATAAAAAAAGGTGAATTTTGATTATTCATCTTTTATATTTCTTCAATTTCTAATATTTGTTTAAAATATAACTCTAAATTATTTAAATACAGTAATTTTTTAGGAATGTTTAAAAAACTAATTTTCCCTTTAATATTTTTTATTCTTCCATCATAATAATATTTAAGATTAATTATTAATTTTAAGTTATAAGCTTCCATAATTTTTTCTTCAATTTCTTTAATTTGATCTTCTGAAAGTTCCGGAAATTTTTTCCTATTTTTAGAATCATTAATATCATCAATTATATTTATAGGATTAAATAAAGAATTAAAAGGTTGCCATTTAATAATACCTCTATCTAATTTAGATAAATCATTCATAAGTAATGACCTCCAATTTTTTTATTTCTTTCAATCGCAGTAGAATCATCTAAAAGACTAGAGGCTTTCAATAAACTATTTTTTCCAAATTTATTTTTTATTTCATCAATTGTTGTATTAATATTAATTTCATTATTATAAATTTTTTCATTTTCAAATAGATTAAGTTGAATACTTTCTTTTTTACTAATCATTCCACAACTAATAGTAACTTTACGAATAGGATAGTATTCATAAAATCTTGAAAAAATTATTAAACAATATTTTAAAATTTCAGTAGCTGAATCAGTAGGTTGTTCTGTTTTCATAGAATGTTCAAACCCATGAATAAAATCTTTAGAATAACCAATTCCCAGGCTAATACAACTAGTTTGTTTATGATTTTTTCTAAGTCTTGCTGCTAATAAATCAACCATTTCTGAAATAATTAATTGAATATTATTTTCATTATAATCTTTAAATAAAACTTGAGAATGACTAAAAGATTCTGATTTTGTTTGTTTTTTATAATCTTTAATAACACTTAAATCAATTCCATTAGCATGATTCCAAAGTTCTTTTCCCATTATTCCAAATTTTTCTTTTAATTCCAAAGGATTATATTTAGCTAAATCTCCAATTGAAAAAATTCCTATATTATTTAAATTTTTTTCCATTTGTTTTCCAATTCCCCACATTTTAGATAGGGGAGTAATTTCCCACATTTTAGTAGTAATATCATTGTAAGTCCACTTAGCAATATTATTAGAGTTATGTTTAGCTTCAATATCCATAGAAACTTTGGCAAGAAGCATATTTGGACCTATTCCACAAGTAGCAGTAAGACCTGTTTTTTCATAAATTGTTTTCATAATTTCTTCAGCGAGTTCTACATCATTTTTCTTATATAATTTTAAATAATTAGTGACATCTAAAAAACATTCATCAATTGAATAAATATATAAATCTTCATCACTAACAAAATCTAAATAAATACTTATTACTTCTTTTGATTTTTTAATATATAAATTCATTCTTGGTTTAGCAATAAAATATTTAATATTAGGTTTAATTTCATAAAGTCTTCCTCTGGATTTAACTCCAAAATTTTTAAGGTAGGGTGTAACTGCTAAAGTAATTGCACCATTACCTTGATTTGGATTGGCTACAACTAAAGGAACTTCAAAGGGATCTAGTCCTCTTTCAATACATTCACAAGAGGCAAAAAAACTTTTTAAATCAATACATAATATGTTTCTTTTGGGATATAAATTTTCCATATAAGCCTCCTTTTTCTACAAACAAATGTTTTCTAAAATCAGTATATTACTTTTATATTTAAACTGCAATACCTATTTTTGGTAATTTATTTTATAAAATTTATTTTATAAAAAACTTGTTCTTCTTTTAAGAAAATACTATACTATTGATATGAAAAAAATATTAATAAAAATTATTGAACTGTATCAAATTACACCCCTTTCTAGTCATTTAAAATGTAAATTTTATCCAACATGTTCAGAATATGCTAAAGAAGCAATTAATACTTATGGAGCATTTAAAGGAACATTACTTAGTATTAAACGTATTTTAAAATGTAACCCCTTTAGTAAAGGTGGAGTAGATTTAGTGCCAAAAAAATAATTGAAATATATAAATAAAAGTGTTAAAATTAGTTTGTAAATCGATTATGAGAAACACGATTATTAAATTTAAGTTTTAAAGAGAGTTAATGGTTGGTGAAAATTAATAAACAATTTAATAATTACTATTCTCTAGTGAGTCTAATCAACTCCGGATTAATCCGTTATATAAATTAAGTGAAAAAAAGGATGGTACCGTCTTATTTGACTCCTATTAAAGGAGTTTTTTTATGAGATAAAAGAAAGGAATGATTTTATGAAAAATATTTTACAAGATGAAAGGTTAAATATGCTTAACCATAGTTGTGCTCATCTTTTAGCACAAGCAGTTAAACATTTATATCCTAAAGCTTTATTTTGGGTAGGACCAGTTATTGAAGAAGGATTTTATTATGATATTGATTTAGGAGATGAAGTTATCACAGATGAAAGTCTTCTTAAAATTGAAAAAGAAATGAAAAAAATTGCTAAAGATGGCAAAAAAATAATAAGACATGAAGTAAGTAAAAAAGAAGCTTTAGAAATATTTAAAGATAATCCATATAAAATTGATTTAATTCAAAGAATGGATGAAAAAAATACAGTAATATCTTATTATACTCAAGGAGATTTTTCTGATCTTTGTCGTGGACCTCATGTTGAATCTGTAAAAGAATTAAAACATTTTAAACTTCTTAAATTTAGTGGAGCATATTATAAAGGAGATAAAAATAATAAAATGCTTCAAAGAATTTATGGTGTTTGTTTTGATAATGAAAAAGATTTAGATGATTATTTACAAGAATTAAAAGAAGCAAGTGAAAGAGATCATAGAAAAATAGGAAAAAATTTAAATATCTTTATTACTCATGATTTAGTAGGTAAAGGTATGCCATTATGGCTTCCAAATGGAGCAATTATTCGAAAAGAATTAGAAAATTATATTTATAAAAAAGAACAAAAATTAGGATATAAACATGTATATACACCATGTGTTGGAACAGTAGATTTATATAAAACATCAGGTCATTGGGATCATTATCAAGAAAATATGTTTCCTTCAATGAAAGTTGATGAAGAAGAATTTGTATTAAGACCAATGAATTGTCCACATCATATGTTAGTTTATGCAAATACACTTCATTCTTATCGTGATTTACCTATCCGAATTGGAGAATTTGCAACAGATTTTAGATATGAAGCCAGTGGAGCAGTTAAAGGCCTTGAAAGAGTAAGATGTATGTGTCAAAATGATGCTCACCTTTTTGTGACTCCAGAGCAAATTGGGGATGAATTTAAAAAAGTTGTAGAATTAATTTTAGATGTTTATCATGATTTTGGGATTAAAAATTATAAATTTAGATTATCATTAAGAGATAAAGAAGATAAAGAAAAATATTTTGATGATGATGAAATGTGGGATACTGCAGAAAATAAATTAAGAGAAGTATTAAATTCTTTAGAGATTCCTTATTATGAAGCAGTAGGAGAAGCAGCTTTTTATGGTCCTAAGTTAGATGTTGAAGTAAAACCAGCAGTAGGACCAGAAGTTACATTATCTACTTGTCAATTAGATTTCTTACTTCCAAGAAGATTTGATTTATCATATATAGATAATGAAGGAAATAAACAAATTCCAGTTGTTATCCATAGAGCAATTTTTGGTACATTTGATAGATTTACAGCATTTATTTTAGAAGAAACAAAAGGAGCTTTACCTTTATGGCTTTCTCCAGTACAAATAAATATAATTCCTGTAAATAATGAATATCATTTAGATTATGCTCAAAAATTACAAGAAAAATTAAGTAATTATCGAGTAGAACTTGATAGTAGAGAAGAAAAATTAGGTTACAAAATAAGAGAAAGTGTTACTAAAAAAATACCAATTACTTTGATAATTGGTCAAAAAGAAGTTGATAATAATACAATAAGTTATAGACTTTATGGTAGTGAAGAAACTAAGACAGTTTCATTTGAAGAATTTAATAATTTATTAGAACAAAGAATTTTAGAGAAAAATTAGAACTATTTTAAAAGTAGTTCTTTTTTTGAAAATGTAAAGTCAACAACAAAATAAAATTTAAAACTTGACTCCAGGGGGGGTATTATATAATAACCATATAGGATAGAAGAGTTAATAAATATGAGTAAGTTATTAACAAAAAAGAAAAGGTGAATTATATAATGGAGAAGAAAAAAATAATAGTGTTAGCACTTTCAGTAATATTAATAATGTCAATGTATATGACATATAGAACATATGAAAATAAACCAAAGAAATTACCAGAAGAAAAAGAAAAAATAGAAACAAAGAAGAAACAATTTGCAATGTATATAAAAGATGGAGATAAATACGTAGAGTATAAAGGTCAAGAAGGAAATGAGAATTTATTTCCTACAGGATATAAATTAAATACTGATAAAAGTAAATGTGAAGATATTGATGGAAATAAAATAGATGATATTTCATTTAATACAGATACAAATAGTATAACAGTAACAAGTAATAAGACATCATATTGTTATTTATATTTTGATGAAATACCAAAAACATTACAAACACTACAAAGTCAAAAAGATAGTGGATTAAGTTCTGATCCAGTTGGAGGAATGTATAGATACCAAGGGGCAGATACATTAAATGGAAATAAAGTAAAAAATTATATATGTTTAGAAAAAGTAGGAGAAGCAGAATGTAGTAGTGCAAAAAGTACTGGTTACGATGATAACATGTATCGAATCATAGGAATCACAGAAGAAGGAAATATCAAAGTAATAAAACAAACAAAATATGGAAATGTTATAAAATGGTGGAATAACTACACAGATAATAAAGAGTGGCCAGAAAGTACAATATTTAGTACATTAAATGGAGACTATTATAATGGATTAAATTCAGAAATAAAAACTAAAATAGAACCCCGAGAATGGTTATATGGAGATATAAGTTATAAATATATAGATTCTAATATATCAGCAGATGCAGTATATAAAATAGAAACA
>CANQAK010000028.1 GCA_947589495.1 uncultured Bacilli bacterium
ATCTACATATTTATATTAACACTATCACCTTTCTAAATTCCTTTTTTCTATTTTACTCCTTTACTATTATATATCTTTCTTTTTCTTACCTTTCCTTTTTTTATTTTAAAATTTTTACTTAATGGCTTTAACTTTAATATTTATATTGTCAAAAAAAACAGGAAATTAAACATGACTATATCTGTTTAACTACCTGCTACTAAAATAAATAGAAAAGAATGTACTTTCTTAATTATATATGTAATTTTCTAACATTGTAAGTATATGATGCATTATTAATATGCATATTCATAATACTAAGTAAAGTATTATCATACTCATCTTTTTCTTTTAATTCTATTTGTCTATAAAAATCTATTAATATATCTAACATTAATCTAATATTACCATTAGTTTCTTTTATTAAAATATTTAAAACTTCAAAAGATATTATTTTACTAAATCTTTTAGCAAACAATTCTTCTATCGTAATTAAATTTTTTTCAATAATTAAAGTATCTAATATATTTCTAACTATGTAAGGATTAGTATTATACTCTATTAACAATAAATCACTATCTTGTTTTAAATATTCTAATCTTTCTTCATCATTTAAAATACTTTGATCAGAAATAGTTAAAATAACTCTAAAGTAATCTTTCAAAGAATTAAAAATTAAACTTTGATATTTTATACTATTAACAGAATCAAAATTATCAATTATAAGAGTAATTGTTTTAAAAGGCATTACTTTTAATATATATAATAACTCTTGAATTAAAATGGTGGGATTTTTACATAAAATATTATTAATCATCGTATATTTATTAGAAAAATCATCTATCATACACATTATTTTAATATCTAAAATAATTCTTTCTATTTTAAAATTAAAAATATTAAAAAATTGTAAATATAATTCTTCATAATTATTTTTTATATATTGTAATATTTTTTGAATAATTAAGGAAATATGAAATAAATTATATAATTCATTATCATAGATAAAAATATTATCTAAATAATCTAAGGAAACATCTATATATACATTATTGATATTATATTTATTTTTTTCTTTTAAATACTCTAAAGTAGTGGTTTTACCACTACCAGGGCATCCTCCTAAAAGGATTCTTTTTTCATTACTACATTCTATTTCTTTTGCAAGTGGTCTTACAGATTTTTCATAAATTTTCATATACTTCCTCTTACTTGCTATGTATTATAAATCATTATTTAAATTTAGTAAATATTTATTTAATTAAAAAATTAAAATAATTAGCTATTGAAGGAGATATAAAATATAAAATAATATTAATAATTAAAGTAAACAATATAATATATAAACTATTTCTAAAATTAGATATTAATTTATTTTTAACTGTTTGATTATTTTTATAAATAACTAGTCCTATTATTAACCTAGATATATTTATTATTTTTTTAATAAAGAAAATAATGAGTATTAAAGTAATTAATTTATTAAGGAGAATATAAACTAAGATATAGAGAATCCCTTTAATTTTATAGACAACATAAAAAATATTAATTAAAAATCCAATTGATAAACCTTCATAAAATAAATAAAAGAGACTTAAAGGGATTCCTACAATAAAAAATGAAGATACTAATAAAATAGACATAATAACTAAATCTTTTATTATGGCATTATATTCAAAAGTTTTAAGATTATTAACTGTCATAATAATATTTTCTTTAATACTACTACCTAAAATATTATAATAAATTATTCCTGCTAATACACCAAGTGCTATAATAACTAAAGTAAATATTAAATACTTTTTATGAGACTGTAATAATTTTTGCATATTCTTCACCATTTAAGAATATGCAAAAAGACTTTTAAAAATTCCATAATTGTGTTAATATTTTTATATATTGAAAGAAGGAATTTAAAATGAATAAAAAAACTAGATTAATTGTAGTCTGGATTATGCTTTTTCTAATGATAGCTAGTTTTATTGCAGGTGTTATTGCTTACTTAGTTGCCTAATGTAAAAAAGACTAATAAATTACTAAATTTATCATAAAACAAAAATATAATCATCATTGCAGATATTAAAAATGGACCATATGGAAGTTCATTTTTTTTATTTAAATAAGTACTAGTTAATGCATAAGGTAATGCTAAAAAAGCAGAAAATATTAAACAAATCAAACCCATTCTAAAACCAATTTTAGGCATTCCTAAAACAAGACCGATTAAAAAACATAGTTTAATATCTCCTCCCCCTAAAGATTCTTTTTTAAATAAAATATTACCAATTTTACCAATTATAAACATTGTTATAAATAAAGAAATACCACAAAAAATACTATATAGTACTCCATTTATTCCTAATTCAAAATATTTTAAGATAATTAAAAGAATACTTCCAATAATTAATGGTGAATCTAAAATAATCATATATTTAAAATCACTAATAAATATTAAAATACATAAAGATATACTAACTAAATATATTCCTAAATTAATACTAATTCCAAAATATATATAACCAAACAAAAATAGAAAAGCACTAATAATTTCTACTAAAAAATGACTTATACTAATTTTATTATGACAATGATGACATTTTCCCCCTAAAAAAAGATAAGAAAGAATTGGTATTAATTCATACCATTTTAAGGTAATACCACAATTATCACATCTACTTCTTCCAGTTATAACATTATCTTTAAGAGGCATGCGAGTACCAATCACTAAATAAAATGAACCCATTATTGCCCCTAAAATAAACAATAAAATACCCATAAATGCCTCTTACATAACTTGTTTATACATTCCAAACATTGGAACTACAACAGCAATTATTATACCACCAACTACAATAGCTAAAAAACTAATTAATATTGGTTCAATAAATGATTTTAAATTATTAATGATATTTTTATGAAGTCCTTGGTAATAATCACTAACTTTTTGCATCATTCCATCAAGTTCTCCCGTTGATTCACCAGTTACAATCATAAAATAAGCTACATCAGGAACTGCCCAGTGATCTTTAAAAGCTTCACTAATTTTTTCACCCTTAACAATATTGTTTATAGTTCTATATAAAATTGATTTATAAATTTCATTATTAGTAATTTTACTTAAAATATCAATACTTTCTGTAATAAAAACATTGTTTCTTAAAAGTGATGCAAAAGTTTTAGTAAAAATAGCAAGTTCATTATATATAATGATATTTTTTATAACAGGAAGATGCATTAAAAAAGTTTGAACACTTCTTCTAAAAGATTTAATATTTTTATAAGCCACTATTAAAACAATTACAATAAATACAAACAATCCTAAAAGCATTAAGACATTATTTTGTAAAAAGTGACTAGCATTTATGATGAATGCTGTAAAACCATTTAATTCAATATCATTTTTTTCATAAATTTCTACAAACTTAGGAATAATAAATACTAAAATAAATATAACTACTGCAACAGCAAAAACACTAATTATTAAAGGATAAGTCATTGCACTTTTCATTTGTTTATGAGTTTCATCTATTTCAGTATAATAAGATGCCATATCTTCTAATGTTTCAATTAAAGTTCCACTTGCTTCAGCAGCTTTGACCATATTAATTAAAAGTGGAGGAAACATATTACCTTGTTTTTCTAAGGCTGCAGAAAAAGAAGCTCCTAAAGTAAGTTCATAAGATATGGCTTGAAATGCCCTTGCTTTACTCTTCTTTTTCGTTACTTGTTTAGCTAATATTTTAACTGAATCATTTAAAGTAATTCCTGCTTTTAAATATGTAGATAATTGAGTTAACCAAAATATTAATTCTTTTGTTGTCATTTTAGGACTAGTTAATGATGAATCTTTATATAAAAAATTAATCATAGGACTAGTTTTAATACTATAAACTGAATAACCTTCATTAATTAAAAAGGCATTTATATCTAGTTTAGATAAACCACTCATAGTTCCTTTAATAATTTTTCCTGATTTATCCCGTACTTTAAAACGATAAGCATTAACTTCTTTAGTACGAGTTGCCCCCGTTGTTTGTAAATCACGGACTAATTCTTGATATTCAGCTTCTAACTTAGCTAAAGTTTTAGAACTATAATTGTATACTTTTTCTTTTCTTCTTTTTTTATCAAGTTCTGTTTCTTTAGATATATTTATATCTTCTTTAGCTCTTTTATAACCTTTATTTAATTTCCAACTAATATTATTGTAAATATAAACAAATAAATCATAAGTACATGCTTTTATGCCAATAACTGCATAAGAAAAAATAGAAAATATAACTAGTATTATACTCTTAAAAAAATTAAATATAGAAACATACCAATATTTTTTCTCTTTAAGTACAGCATCAACCATAAATGAGCTCCTTACTATTCTATTTAAGATTATAGCATAAATATTTAAACGTTTCTAGTCTTTTAAATTGAAATCTAGTATTTCTTAAAAAGCCATAATATTAGTTAATAGTTTTTCAATTAATATCAAGGCAATAATCAAATAATCTAAAATGTTTTTTTATTTCTATTAAATTATCTAACTTAATAATATCATACTTTATTATAAAAAAATTTGTTAAATATTTCTTCAGTTTCAAGTGCTATGATAAAATTTGTATGATTATCTTTAATTTAAGCATAAAATATTATAGGTGATACTTATGTTTGGCCCACGTACTCTTTTATCTGGATTATCTTTTGGCAAAGTTTTAGGAGGTATTTCTAAAACTTTAGGAGTCGTAAATCAAATAATTCCCCTTTATAAAGAAGCCAAACCAATGATAAATAATGCTAGAACTGCTCTTAATATTATAAAAGATTTTGGAACTAGTACTACTAATAAAGTGATGACTAACACAGAAAAAAATTTAAAACCAATTAAAGAAAAAATAAAAAGTGTTTCAAATAATGTAAACATACAAAAAGGTCCTACTTTTTTTCAATAAGACCTTTTAATTTATGTATTTCTGAATATAATTTGATTTTTTGAGTTATAGGAACTTTTTTTAAAAGTTCTTTATTTTTATTAATTAAATATCTAAAATAATCTTTATTATAACTTATCCCATATTTTAACTCAGTTTTAGTTAATTTTTGCTTGCCTTTTATCCATTTCATAATTATGTAATAATGCTTATTTTCATAAATAACTTTCTCTTCAATTATTTTATATCCCATAATATTTAAATTTTTTCTTAAAAATTCATGAGCATTATTACTACAAATAATTAATTTAGAAGGACTTTTTTCACTATTTAATATTTTTAATATTGTATGACTACCCATCCCTGCAATAACAGCAGTATCAAAATAAACATCAATATTATTAAATCCATCACTTAAAAATGTTTTAATTTTTACTTTAGCTTTTTTAATATTTTCTTTAGCCATATTTAAAGCATTTATATTTACATCACTTGCATAAACTTCTTGACATAATTTATTTTGTTTTAAATATATACTTAAATATCCATGGTCACATCCAACATCTAAAACCACATCATTTAAATCAATCATTTCTGCTAAAGCTAATAATCTTTTACTATTCATTAATTATCTAAAAAATCTTTTAACTTTTTAGCTCGAGATGGATGTCTTAATTTTCTTAAAGCTTTAGCTTCTATTTGTCTTATTCTCTCTCTTGTTACATTAAATCTTTTTCCAACATCTTCTAGTGTATGACAAGTACCATCAACTAAACCAAATCTTAATTCTAAAACTTCTTGCTCTCTTGGTTGAAGAGTTTGTAAAACATCTTTAATTTCTTCTTTTAAAATTTCATTTTCAGTATACTCTTCTGGTGATAAAGAACTTTCATCTTTAAGAAAATCTCCTAAATGAGAATCATCTTCTTCCCCGATTGGAGTTTCTAATGAAACTGGTTCTTGACTAATTTTAATTACTTCTCTTACCTTTTCTACAGATATTCCCATTTTCTTAGCTATTTCTTCATCTGTTGGTTCTCTATTTAATTCAAGAGTCATTTGCCTTTGAATACGAACCATTTTATTTATTGTTTCCACCATATGAACAGGTACCCTTATGGTTCTAGCTTGATCTGCTAATGCTCTCGTGATTGCTTGCCTTATCCACCATGTAGCATAAGTAGAAAATTTATATCCTTTATCATAATCAAATTTTTCTACAGCTTTCATAAGACCTATATTACCTTCTTGAATTAAATCTAAAAATAATAAACCTCTTCCAACATATCTTTTAGCAATACTTACTACTAAACGTAAATTACTTTCAGCAAGTAATCTTTTTGCTTCTTCATCGCCATCAGCAATTCGCATACTGATATTCATTTCATCTTCCGTAGAAAGTAAACTAATACGTCCTATTTCTTTTAAATACATTCTAACTGGATCATTGATATTAACATCTTTAGTAATTTCAGTATCATCTAAAATTATAGATTCTTCAACTCGAGAAGTTGCTGAACCATCTTCACCGGCATCATCTTTTTCATCTTCTGAAATTACTGAGATACCTGCATCAACAAAGGAGTTATACAAATCATCTAAAGCATCACTATCAATTTCTAACCCTTTTAAAGCAGCTGCTAACTCTTCAAATGTAATATAACCTATTTCTTCCCCTTTTTTAATTAATTCTTCTTTTCTTTCTTCAAATGTTTTAATTTCAACCATTTTCTACACTTCCTTTTTTCCTTCTAACATTATTTTTTTCATTGCTATTTGTCTATTTAAATTCTCTATTTGTTCGTTAATGTCAGTCGACATACTTATTTTATCTTTAATTGCTTTAATATTTTCTTTTTTGAGTATAGCATCAATTGCTTTTAAATAACCAATAAATATTTCTTCATCTAACGTCTGAATATTAACAGTTTCAATTATATTATTAACTAAATTACGAATTTTATCATCACTTTCTGCATAAGTCAGAAAATCAGCTAAACAAATTGTATTATATTTTTTGATATAATAATCTATCTCCGTTACTAAATTTCTTTCTTCTTCTTTTTTTAGAAATCCTAATTTTTTATAATAGGTATCTAAATATTTAACATCACTCATTAAGTAATATAAAACATTATAAGCACACATTTTATATTTATCTTTAATGATTATTTTTTCTTTTGACTTATCTTTTACCTTTTCTGGTGGTGATGACTTTTCTAAATTAATTTCTTTTTTTAAAATTTCATAATCTATATTATACTCATTACTAAGTTTTTTTAAAGTAATTTCTTTTGTTAAATTATCTTCATTTTCTATAAGTTTTAAAACATTTTTAATATAACTTACTAATTCTTCTGTATTATTTAAGTTTTTATTTTCTTTTAAAACACTTAGTTTATAATCAAAATAATTAATACTATGATTAATTGCATTATTAAAAGCCTCTATTCCAAATTTAACAATATATTCATCAGGATCTTTAGCACCATTTAATCTAACTACTTTACATTCTATTTTATCTTTTGTAAGCATATCACCAATATTATTGGTAGCTATAAAACCTGCTTTATCACTATCTAGCATTAAAATTACAGGTACTCTTAATTTTTTAAATATATCAATTTGTTCTTTAGTTAAAGCTGTTCCCATAAGGGCTACTACATTTTTAATACCACTAGAATACATTCTAATAGCATCCATATTTCCTTCAACTAAAATAACACTTTTCTTTTCTCTAATATAATTTTTAGCATTAGAATAATTAAATAAAATATTACCTTTTTTATATATAATAGTTTCTTTAGAATTAACGTATTTAGGAGCAGATTCTCCATTAAAAATTCTTCCCGTAAACCCAACTACTTCACCATCTAAATTAGTTATAGGTATAATTATTCTATTTACAAATGCATCATATCCTTCTAATCCATTTTTATTTGCTAAACCTAAAAGATCTAAATCATTAAGACTATATCCTTTTTTAGTTAAAACATTATATAAATATGTATGATTATCGATTGCATAACCTATTTTAAATTCTTTAATAACTTCTTCATTAATTTGTCTTTGCTCTAAATATTCTTTTGCTTTTTTTCCTTCTTTGCTATTTAAATTGTTTTGAAATATCTTTGTAGCAAATTCCATAATATCATAATATTTTTTATTTTCATTATTAACTTTTTTTGTTTCAGTATATAGAAAAGGAATTCCTACTATATTTGCAACTTTTTTAACTGCTTCTAAATAAGTTATATTTTCATAATCTTTGACGAACGTAAAAACATTACCACCTTTATTGCAAACAAAACATTTAAATAATTGCCTTTCTTTAGAAACAGACATACTTGGCGTATGATCATCATGAAAAGGACATATTCCAAAATAGTTTTTACCTTGCATTTTAAGTGGAATATAATCTGAAATTATACTAACTATATCCGCTTTATTTCTTATTTCATTAATTTTATCTTCGCTTATTAATTGCATTTTTTCCCTCTAAATATATATATTGTCACTAAATATTCAAATTCCTTTTTTATTTAAAAATAATTTTAACTGGGATTATTATAACAATTTTTAATAATTTTGCAACTAAAATGAGATAGAACCAATAGTGTTAAATATGTTAACCAATTATAGGCATCAGGTTATATTTAACACTATTGGTTCTATCTCTTACAATTTTAATATAATTTAAATAATTTTTTTAATCAACCCTAAGTTAATTATAAATTGTCTTTTTGACATTTTTTGACGTTTTTAATACTATAAATAATTAATATCAAACTAATTAAAAATGACCAAATATTTTGAAAAATATTATCATTTGTATATGGAATTGGTATTTCTTCTTTAATTAACTTTGACTCATCTTCTATAAATATATCTTCATATAATATTTCTTCTTCAACAAAAAAGTCATCATTAACAAATACTTCATTATTATTATTTTCGTTATCCTTGTTTTTATTATCGCCATCATCATCATTATTACCATTATTCTTATTATTGTTGTTATTATTGTCATCTTTATTTTCGTTATTATTATTATTATCATTATCAGAAATATCTTTATCTAAATTTGGAATAATTTCTTCTTTTTTCTCTTCTATAATTATATTTTCATCTACTTCATCTTCAATAGAAAAATATTTTAATATTTCTTCATCATCTTTTATATAATAAGTTCCAAAAGGAAGAACAACGGTATTATCATCTTTATTTATTTCAGCATATAATTCATTATTACTTTTTAAATAAACATAATAATTATTTTCATCAGGAATACTAAATGAAACTTTTTTACTAATGACATATTTATCTATTTTGATGGTATAATCTTCTTCTGTTACAGAAAAATTTATATCTTCTGTTTTTTTAATTCCTACATCATTTGATATATCTTTTAATATATAACTACTATTTCTTGGAACATAATATTCTTTTTCTGTAATGGATGTAATTTCTTCTCCATCCTTATATAAAGCGTATTCACTATTAAGATAAGCATCTCCAAATTTATTATTTACACCCACTAAATTTTCTTCTAAAAAGACTTTAGTACCTAAAACATTTAATTTTATATAATATTCTAAATTCCCTGGTCCTTTTAAATTTTGCCAATATACATTTGTTCCATCTGAATAACATTTATTATCTTGTTCATATATATTTCTAAAATATATTTTATAAGAACCAACTTTATTACTCTTAATAGAAATAACTTTATTTTCTGTATGAATATCAAATCCTTCTACTACAGGATCTTCTAAAATAGGAGATGAAGTAGTATATCTAAATGTTTTAGTTGAATATAATTCAACATCATAAGTTTTTCCAAAAAAATCTGGTTTAGTAATATGATTACCTACCATTTGATAAAATTTATCATAATCTTTCTTGTAAGTATCAATTTCATTACCTAATGAATCTGTCATTATAGTGGAATAACCAAAAACAAAATTCCAAATATAATACTGAGTAAAATAATAATTTAATAAAGTAGGATCTAAATTATAATAATAAGTGGCACAATCAAAAGTATGAATATAGGGTTCTCTTTTTTTCCATATATTATAATTATAATCAGCATAAACATTAAAATTATTATCTACATTGTAATCATCATAATCAACTTTAAAAACTACTCCTAAAGTATCTTTATCATAAACTTTTTTAACGTTTAAAAGCTTATAATCTTCACTTCCCTTTTTAATCTTAACATAGTAAGGTGTATCAACCATAACTAAAGTTTGAGCATGACAAAAAATCGTACTCATTATAAATAAAAATACTATAAAAAATATTTTTTTCATTTTCTATCCTTTCTAAACAAACAAAAAAACACAGGAAAATAAATCTTATTACCTATTTTCCTGTGTTAATAATAATTTATCACATACATTATTTATTTACAACTTCTTTTTTAAATTTTAATTTAATATTTTTAATATTCATAAGTAAACTTACTAAAAATATAGCAATATATATACTAATTATACTATTAAAAAAGATAGATATAAAAGATGCAATTAAACCGATTAAAATACTATAAATTATTTGATTAATTACTTTATAAGGACTATATTCTGGTAAAGTTGCTACAAAAATACTAGCAAAAATTAATTCACTATTTAAAAGAATAGTATTATCATGAGTTATGAAAAAATATATAAATATAATTAATAAATAAGTTAAATTAATAATAAATGGAATATCTTTTTTATAATAAATACTATAAGTTAAATAAACATATGATATTAAACTAAAGAAAATACTTGTAGAAGATACGCCACCTATATTTCTACCCATTAATAAATCTAAAAATGTAAAACTATAATTATAATTACTTTCTAAAATATTTTGATAATTAAAACTATTAAAAAGACTATTTATTAAAATAATTATTAAATATATAAAACATACTTTATTAAATTCTAATTTTAATTTTTTTTCTGCTAATAATGCTAAAAAGTAAGATATTAAAAAAGTTATTATATATATTAAATAATTGATATTATAAGGCATAATCATTCCAACTAAGAAAACATATACAAAATTATAATCTATCTTTATCTTTTTATACATTAAAATATCTATACCTATTTTAATAATTATTCCAATTATGATAAGAAAAAATGGTTTAAAAACACTTACTAAATTAATTAATCCTTTTTCATAAATTAAAAAACCATTTTTATATATTCCATACAACAAAAATGGAATAAATATTAAAATATTTTGTATAATTAAACTTTTCGTATTTTTCACTTTCATTTAGCATCACTCATAACAATTTCTTTTAATTTTAATCTGGCTGGACATACATAATTACATAATCCACATTTAATACAATTTTTATGACTTAATTTATTAAAATAACAATATTTTACATTAATATTAACAGGACATATTTTTTTACAAGCCCCACAATTTATACAAGAACTTTCTTCTTCTTTCTTACTTTTATTTATAACAATAGATGATGTATTTTTAGTAATAATTACCTCATCTATATTTTCTATTTTTATACCACTTAAATATCCATTAACATAAACTTCATAGTCATCACAAATAAATTTAATAAATTCATCTAATAATTCTTTTAAAGATACCCCTATTTTAGTATTAATTACTAATGATTTTTCTATAGCGTCCCCACTTATAGTAATAATTGTTTCTGTATTCATTTTAGCTTTTAATAATACTTTATATATTTTATAAATTTCACTAGTTTTTAATATTAAAGTTTCATCTAAAGAAATATTTAAATATTTACAAATAAATTCATCTCGACTAATTAAATATTTATCAGGGACTAAACTAATATTAATTTTAGGATATGTACCAATAATTGATTTAACATTTTTAATACTTTTTGAATTAGTATTTTTAGTTAAAATTAAACTTTTATCTAAAGAAAATAATTTTAATAAATATTCTATGGTATCAAGAATTTCATTATAATAATTAGATAAAATTATAAATTCATTAATTGCATAAATTTCTTCATCTATAGAACTTACTATAAAATTTTTAATATTTTGTTTACTTAAAATAATATTAGCTATATCTTTTAAATTAAAATTATTTAATAATTCAATAAGTTCTTCTTTACTATTTATTTTCTTTACTCTTTTTTTAGAAATATTATTTTCTTTAAAATCATTTTTTATTTTTAATGCTGGTATATGTTTTTTATTAACAATTATTTTTTTACTTCCTAAAATATTTCCTGATACAGAAGCAACTTCATCTCCAAATAATGTATTTTTATAGACATAATCTTTCATTTTAAAAGTTGTTTTATCAAAAATAGGAATATAAATATATAAAGGATTTAAGTATTCATTAATATGATTAACTAAAAATATATGATTATTATTTTCTAACTTTATTAATTGTAACATATTCCATCACACCTCTATTTTAACAAAATACAGAAATGGTGTAAATAATTCTTCAAAGTTTTATTGTATTAATTTTTTATTTATTGTATAATTAATAATAGATATAAAATAAAGGGAATAACGGTGATACTTGTGTTTAGAGAATTTGACTATGATAATAAACCAATTGTAGATATTGTTAATGACATGATTATAGACGCAGTTAAAAATGGTGGATCCGATATTCACTTTGATCCAACTGAAACTGATTTAATAGTAAGAATTAGAATTGATGGTTCTTTACTTGATTATGCAAAAGTGCCTGCTACTGTTAAGAAAAATTTAATTACAAGAATTAAAATTATTTCTGGAATGAATATTACTGAAACAAGACTTCCTCAAGATGGAGCCATAAAAGGTTTAATTGAAAATTTAGATGTAGATTTACGGGTATCTAGTCTTCCTATTGTTGATGGCGAAAAAATTGTTATTCGTATACTTGATTATAGAATGAGTTTAAATGGTTTAGAATCCATTGGTTTAAGTCACGATAATTATGAAAAAATAAATGAACTTATTAAAAAGCCAAATGGTATTATTATGGTTACAGGAGCTACTGGTTCTGGTAAATCAACAACAGTTTACTCTATGTTACAAGTTTTAAATACAACAGAAAGAAATATAATAACTGTTGAAGATCCCGTTGAAATGAAAATTAAAGGAATTAACCAAGTACAAGTTATGAGTGAAATTGGTTTAACATTTAGTAATACTTTAAGAAGTATTTTAAGACAAGACCCCGATATTATAATGGTTGGAGAAATTAGAGATGATGAAACAGCTCGTATTGCTGTAAGAGCAGCCATTACTGGACATTTAGTATTATCAACAATTCATACTAATAACTCTTTAAATACTATTGAAAGACTTTTAGATATGGATGTAGAAAGATATTTACTAGGAAGTGCTTTATCGGGAATTATTTCTCAAAGATTAGTAAAAAAACTTTGTCCTAAATGTCGAGCAAGTAAACCTACTAATACATATGAAAAAAATCTATTTAAAAAAGTTTTAAATATTGATGTTGATGAAATATATGCTCCAGTTGGCTGTGATGAATGTTTAAATGGTTATAAAGGTCGTACTGCTATTCATGAAGTATTAGAAATAAATCAAGATATAAGAGATGCAATTGTAAATAATACTAGAAAAGAAGAATTAAGAAAATTAGTTTATGGATCGCATACAAATACTTTACTTAAAGATGGTTTACTTAAAGTTATGGATGGTTCTACTTCTATTGATGAAATATTAAGAGTTATCGATGTTAATGATGATATTGATGTTGATGATGAAGAGTTAAAAAATGTTATTATTGGTAAAAATAATACTGTTAATAGTGATACTAATACAAATAATAATAATAATAATAATCAAATTTTAAATAATCAAAATAATACAATTAATAATCCTTTTATTAAAGGAAATATTGAAACACTTTAAAAGAAGCTTGGTATGAGCTTCTTTATTTTTCTCCTTCTTCTAACATTTTAGTTATAAATAAACCATATCCAGTAATGGGATTATCTACAATAACATGAGTAATGACTCCAATAAATTGATCATTTTGCATTATTGGTGAACCACTCATTCCTTGTACAACCCCTCCAGTTTTTTCTAATAATTTTTTATCAGTTATTTCAAATGTTATATTTTTAGTATCACTGGTTTCATTAATATGAGTAATATTTATTTCATATTCTTCTACTTCTTCTCCATCTAAAACTGTATAAATTTTAGCTTTACCAATTTTAACATCTTCAGGTTTTCCTACTTTGACTAAATCTAAATCATTTATACCAGTATTGTAAGTACCAAATATACCATGGATAGTATTTTTATAAATACTTCCATACACTGTATTATAAAAATATTTAGCATTTTTACTTCCAGCATAACCAGCACTCGATTTATCTATTGATACAATACTATTTTTAAAAATTATTCCTTTTTTAATTTCTACTAATCTCTTACTATTACTTTCAATTACTTCATGACCTAATGCTCCATAAATTTTTGTTTCAGGATCTATATAAGTAAGAGTTCCTATCCCTGTTATACTATCTTTAACATATAATCCTGTTTTATATATACCATTTTCTTTAACTAAAGGAAGTGTCATTTCAGCTTCATCATTTCCTCTTTTATAAGTAATCTTGACACTTCCCTCACTTGCATAATTTTCAATCTCTTTTGTTAAAGTATCAAGTGAATCTACTTCTTTACCATTAACTTTTTTTATATAATCTCCAATTTTTAAATTAGGAGTTCCTTTGTTATATTCACCATTGATTTGATAGAATCCTACTACTAATATACCATTACAATCAAGTTCAATTCCTAGTGTATTACCACCTCTATATATATAATCCGAGTAGGCATATACATTTAAAGGTAGAAATATAATACTTAATATTAATAATATCTTCTTCATTTTAAATCACCTATCAATATTATTGTGGCTAAAAATACATATTTTAAAAAACCAATAATTGGGTACTACCAATTATTGGCTTTTATAAAAAGGTTCTTAAACATTAAGGAGTGATGAATAAAAAATCATCATTCTTTTTTGATGTAAAATTTAAAGCAAAAAAATAGA
>CANQAK010000029.1 GCA_947589495.1 uncultured Bacilli bacterium
AGTTATAATTGATTTATCAAGTGATTATGAATTTTATGTTTATTAGGTGTTCATAACCTAACAATCAATCGCTCCATATTAAAATTAAGTCCGTAAATACGGATTTTTTTATTTATTATTTACTTGTTACGTAGCAAAATGTATTAGGAGTTAATTTTCTTTTTAATTTCTCCTTAACAAATTTTAATAAATTAAAAGAGAATGTTGTTTAAGCATTCTCTAATTTTTTATTCACTTCTAAGAGCTTCAACTGGATCTTTTTTAGATGCTGCCTTTGCAGGTATTAAACCACCTATTAAAGTTAAGATAATTGAAAGAATTACAAGCATTAAAGCATTACTAATTTTTAAAGATGCTGATAAAGGAATATTTCCTGTAAAGTGATGTAATAATTTATTAATTATTGGTATAAATGAATAAGAAATTCCTATTCCAAATAACCCTGATAATAAACCAATAATAAATGTTTCAGCATTAAATATCGAAGAAATATTACCTTTAGATGCTCCTATAGCTCTTAAAATTCCAATTTCTTTAGTTCTTTCATATACAGAAATATATGTTATAACACCAATCATTATACTAGAAACTACAAGTGAAATAGATACAAACGCTATTAAAACATAACTTACAGCATTAACAATTGTTTTTACTGATGACATCAAAATTCCTGTAGTATCTGAATAATGTATTTCTTTTTCTTTATCAACATTCTTATTATAACTATCTATAATAGATAGAAAATTTTCTTTTCCTTCAAAACTATTAAAGTAAAAAGAGATATATGTTGGTTCTTCTTTATCTTGATAACCTAACAAAATTAAATTTGATTTTTGAGTAGTTTTTTGAGGATTCATCATGGCATTAACTACTCTTGCAAGTTCATCTTCAGTAAAATTAAGAGTAAAAGCAGAAGCTATTTTATCTTGATCAATATTAAATGATGATGCAAAACTACTGGTTAAATTAGTAGTTAATTCTCCAACTTTTGTTAAAATTATTTTTTTCATTTGGGCTTCTATCATATTTTTTGCAATAGTATCACTCGTAGTAGAAACTAAAGCACTATTTAAATATGTTGTAACAATTGTATTTTTTAATTCATCTACAATAACTACTTTTGGATTTTCTTCATCTATAATAAATTCTGAATTCAAAGATTTCATATAATTATTATATCCTGTTATATAAGTTTGTAATAACCCATTTAATAAACCACTATAAGTTTCTTTGAAAACATCTTTTGGTATTACATAATCTGTTTCTAGTTTAGATAAAATATTTCCTGAATCATAACTATTTAAATAATTATTAACAATATTATCAATATCATTTAAACTAAATTCTTTATCTATACTATTAAATATTCCATTTGCAAAAATATTTAAATTATCATTAAATACACTTTTTGCTGGTAAAATATCAGCATTTATTGCATCATTTATTTGTGTCATATAATTTTGTGTTTCTTTTTCTAATGATTTTTGATCAATATTAATATTGAAAGCATTTTGTAATTTTTCATTATCAATTTTTACTAAATCAGTAAATTCAAAATTAAAATCATTTTTATTGTCATCAAATTTATTACCAGAAAATACATCTATATCATTATTTTCTAATTGTTTTTTTACTATATCTTTGTCTTTTGAATAATCAATAATATAATCTATTAAATCAGAAGTATATGCAACACCTGGACTTAAAGCCATTGAAGTAGTTCCTTCTTTTGGACTAACAATTCCTACTATTTTTAATTTAGTAGCTTTTTCATATAAATCTTTCATATATGTTTCATCTTCATTCATATTTTCATATACATCATATTTAGAATTATACTTATATGTATCTGATGGCATAATTAATCTTAAATCAACATTCATTAAATCATTATAAGAAAAAGTCATTGGTTCATTATTAATATCAACTTTTTCCCCACTCATTATACTTGTAACCATTTTGGTAAGTTCTTCTGTATCACGAAGTCCTAATGAATAAACAAGTAAATCAGAAATTGAATTAGGTTCTGATAAAACAATTATCATTTCATCAAATTTTTCTGGCCACTTTCCTGCTAAAAGATCATAATCTCCCTTTATTTCTTTTTGATTATCAACCATTTGAGAAAAAACAGAAGCCATTGATGAATAAGAACTTGTAATAGCATTATTACCCATCATAGAACTAAACAAATTACTTGGATTAATTCTAGCTAACTTTTTAGTTGCATCAATCGTATAAATATTAGGATCAACACTATAATTATATTGAATGTTAGAAATATCTTTCTCTATTTTTTTATTATTATTTTCTAAATATTTTTTAAAACTTTTTAAATCATTTGTACTAACACTTGAAAGCATTGAAGTAATATATTGTTGTTCTTTAACTTTTTTTGAATTATCATTTTCATCATTTCCTGTGGTCATTTTTAATAACATACTTGTAATATCAGTAGATTCTTGTTCTATTGTAAGTGGATATGACGTTAAGGTTTCTTCTTGAATAGAATCTACATAATTTTGAAATCCTGTGGATACAGCAAGTATTAATGCAATTCCAATTATACCAATGGAACCTGCTACAGAAACTAAAATAGTTCTTGCTTTTTTTGTCATTAAATTATTAAATGATAAAGATAAAGCTGTTAAAAATGACATTTTAGTTTTTTTAGTTTTATCTTCTAAATTTTCTTTTTCTTCTAATTCATCTTTTTTTCCATCATAAGGATTAGTATCTGATATAATTTTTCCATCTTTAATATTTATTATTCTACTTGAATATTCACGAGCTAACTCAGGATTATGAGTAACCATTATTACTAATTTATTTTGAGAAATTTTTTTAAGTAATTCCATTATTTGCACAGAAGTTTCAGAATCAAGAGCTCCAGTTGGTTCATCTGCTAAAATTATTTCAGGATTATTAATAAGAGCTCTTGCAATTGCTACTCTTTGCATTTGGCCACCAGATAACTGATTTGGTCTTTTATTTATATGATGTTCTAATCCTACTTCTTTTAGAGCTTTAATTGCTTTTTTCTTTCTTTCTGTTTTTGAAATTCCAGATAAAGTCAAAGCAAGTTCTACATTTTTTAATACAGTTTGATGTCCAATTAAATTATAACTTTGAAATATAAAACCTACTCTATGATTACGATAAGAATCCCAATCTCTATCTTTAAATTTTTTGGTACTGACTCCACTTATAATTAAATCTCCTGAAGTATAATTATCAAGTCCTCCAAGAATATTTAAAAAAGTTGTTTTTCCAGATCCTGAAGGCCCTAATATGGAAGCAAATTCTTGTTTTCTAAAATTTACACTGACATGATCTAATGCTTTTTGTTCAAACCCTTCAGTTTTATAAATTTTACTTACTTTTTTAATTTCTAACATTTTCATCACCTAGATTTTTTTAATAAAACATTAATATATATTATACAACAAAACTAATAATTATTAAATAATGATTTAAATTTTAAAAAAATGTATCTATTTAAACTAAAATATTATCTATTTCATCTAACTTTTTAATACTTAAAGATGAAGTTATGCCACTTCCCAATGTAATTATTACATTGTCATCTGTTGCAGACAATTCCATATCAAGTTTATCTCCAGCATTTAACTCTACTATTACACTACCATAAAAACTTACTGTATTATCAGCAACTACTTTTTTAGTAATAACAGTCGATGAAATCATAACATTATTTTGTCGTATCATTAACATTAAAGTTGTATTCATATTAGTTGAAATATTTAAAGTATAATTTATTTCATAGACACCATCTTGTTCTAATTCAATAGCATTTTCTGTTGAGTTAATTACATTTATGTTTGCCATGTTTTCTAAAAGCGGTAATTGAACCCAATTTCCAGCTCCTTGTGTACTTAAAGTAGCAGTTATATTATTATATCTTCCACCATAAGCACTTAATAGGGCTGATCCATGGGGACCAGTCGGTCCGGTCGGACCTATTTCTCCTCTAACACCTTGAATTCCTTGTAATCCTTGAGGGCCTTGTATTCCTTGCTCTCCTTGTTCACCAGGGACACCTTGAGGACCCATTTCTCCCCTAATACCTTGAATGCCTGGAATTCCTTGTTCACCTTTTGGACCCATTTCTCCTTGTGGACCTTGTGGGCCTTCAGGACCTACTTCCCCTTGGGGACCTCTAATTTGTCCAACATTTATCCACCCACCACCATTATTTGACCAAACATATAAATCAGCACCAACTAAATAACTTTCTCCCAAATTACCAGTTGGATGTTCTTGTAAAAGTTCATTTAAATCATTATATGAACCCATAATTGTAACGCTTGTACCAGACGGACCAGTTGGGCCAATCTCACCTGGGTCACCTTTTGGACCGGTTGGACCTATTTCTCCTCTTACACCTTGTATACCTGGAACTCCTTGAGGACCTGTAGGACCTATTTCACCAGGGAATCCCATTTCTCCTTGTGGACCCATAATACCTTGAGGACCCGTTGGACCTATCTCTCCTTGGGGACCCATTGGTCCTACTTGTGGACTAAATGTATTTATAAATGGATAACAACAATTAACGAATTTGCATTCTTTTTGAGCTTTTTTTACTTTCTCTAAAGCCTTTTTATAATTATCATTCATTTTAATTCATCCTTCTATTATAAAGTATGATTAAATAAAATTAATGTTTATTAAAGAATTTATGCTATAATTCTATTATAAATAAAATGCGATTAGGGAGTTATTATGGAATTATTTAAAAGTAAAAATTGGGAAGTCATATTTGTTGATTGGTGTTTGGTGATTGTATTATTTCTTGTAAGAAAGAAAGTTTAAGTGATTTATTTGATGAAGAATGGATAGAATTAAGAAAAATTGAATAAGAACTTGAACGAGTATCCAAAAAATTATTTAATGCTACTATGTTTAATTTTGCATGTTTAATGAATAATGCTTATAGAGATAATGAAATTTCCCACGTACATTTTCATTTTATACCAAGATACAAAAATCAATTAAAATTATTTAATAAAATTTATAAAGATAAACATTTTGGATATAATTTTTGGAAGTGGTCTTTAAGTAAGTTTAAAAGACAAAAAGATATTTTTTCAAAAAAAGAAAGATTAGAAATATTTAAAATGATGAAACAGGAATTTCATATGGAACGTGAATAAAACCTAGAAAGGAAATTTAAAAGAAAAAAACAACCATTATAAACAAAAATGGGTTGTTTTTAATTTGCTTTTATAAAAATTTATTAATATTGATTATTTAATTTTTTCAATCAATATACTTACAATTGGATTTGTAAAAGAAGAATCAACTCCTGAACTACTTATTTTTGGGCCTTGAATTACAAAAGAAGCAGTTCCTACGTTCATTAAAGCAAACATTTGGGGTGTAGTAACATTAAATGTACCTATTCCTACAATTAAAGAAGGTGTTGTATTATTTCCTATTATAGAACAACCAGCATGAATAGTTTGTTCAAATAAATTTTTAAATCCAATAGAAATAACATTTGCATTGTTTTGATTGGTATTTGTCATGGTTCTAGCTTGAACAACATATGTAACTTTATATGTTCCTGCTTTTAGAAAAGTTATGGTATAATTTTGATCACTAAAATAAAACAATTCATCATTATTAGCCACTTCAACAATAATTGGAATATTAGAATTGTTTTCTACTTCAGTTCCATCAGGATAAGTTTGACTATTTGTTACAAAATATCCGGTTGGAATATTTAATACTCCCGGCTCTCCTTGCGCACCTTGTGGACCTCGTGGACCTGCAGGACCTTGGGGACCAGGAAGACCTTGTGGCCCCATTGGACCGGTTTCTCCTTGTTTACCTTGTGGGCCTTTTATTTGCCCTACATTTACCCATCCAGATGTTTCTTGTGACCAAACATATAAATCATCACCAACTAAATAAGAATTTCCCAATTCTCCATTAGGATGTTGATTTATTAATTCTTGATATGAATTAAAAGAACCTAATATTGTAACACTTGTACCATTAGCACCTTTTTCACCCTTTGCTCCAGTAGGTCCCATTTTTCCAATTTCCCCTTGAGGCCCCGTTGGACCAGTTGGACCCATTTCCCCTTGAGGACCTTTAATTTCTCCCACATCTATCCATTTGTTATTAATATTTGACCAAGTATATAAATCATTTCCTACAATATATGCTTCTCCAATATTACCTACTGGAATATTTTCTTCTAATTCTTCTTCATTACTAAAGCTGCCTAAAATTACTGTACTAATGCCAACTGGACCGGTTGGACCTATTGGCCCGGTTGGTCCTGTTGGACCTGGAGTATTCATTGAAACAGCACAACATAAATTATTTAATTTATATTTTTTTTGTTCTTGTTTTATTTTCTGAAGTGCTTTCTCATAAGCATTCATAAAAAATTCCTCCTTTATAGTATTTTATGTGTGTTTTATTTAAAAGATATATTTTTATATAATTTTACTATTTAAAATAATATGCTAAAATATTAGATGTTTAGAGGTGACTAACTATTATGAAAAGCTTATATCCTTATCAATTAGAAGCTACTCAAAAAATTAATGACTTTTATTATTCAAGTGATAAAGATGCTACTATATGTATGAGTTCTGGTTTAGGTATGAATACCGTAATATACCAAGCTATTGAAGATATCTTAAAGAATAATAAAAAATGTAAAATTCTTTATTTATGTGGAATAGAAAGCATGACTTACCAAACAGAAGAAGATTTAAATAATTTTTCTTCTTACATAACTGTCTACAATTATTTACCTGATTTAAAAGAAAATGGTGTTTTTGTTACTAATTATAAAAATCTTTTAACTTACACTGGAGAATTCAATTATAATTATTTTGATTTTATTATATGTCGAGATTTAAATTTTTTAAATCCTGATTACCAATATCCATTTTTAGATAGCACTTTTAAAGGTAAAAGACTAATAGTTTTAAATACTTTTAAAGAAAATAAATTAGTTAAAAATATAAAAAATATATTTGAATATAAAATATCTGATGCTATTCAAAATGGTTATATTAATAATGTTTCTGAACATCATTTTATTGAAAATTTTATCATTCCTTTTTTAAAACACTTAAAATTTAAAAATATATTAAATGAACAATTCTTTAAAGATTATAAAGCAGATGTAACTGCAGAATTTAATAATCAAAAATATATATTTGAATTTAAAACTTATAGAACTAAATATATTGAATCTTCATTAATTAAAAGTTGTTGTCATTTATTAAAATCACATACTAATGATAATACTTTAATACATAATATACTTATTATAAATGCTAAAATAGATGAAGAATTAAAACAAGAAATATTAAATGAAACAAAAATAGAGATATGGGATCTATCTAATTTAATTTATTTATGTAAACAAAATGAAGAATTAATCCAAAAATTAGTTAAATATACTCCTTATCCCATATCTGATATAAAAGGAATTGAACCAATCTTATTTAAACCAGATTTTAAAAATGACTATAATATTCATGAAAAAGATTATTACCAAGAATTTAAACAAAGACTTGAAAATTGTCCAGAAGGAATTAAAGACAATAAAAAATTTGAAAAAATTTGTACTGATATCATAAATTATTTATTTGGTACAGAATTTTTTCAAACTGATACACAACATAAAACAAATGATAAACTTTTTAGAATGGATATGATATGTTCTTTAAAAGGCACTACTGAATTTTGGAAATTCTTAATGCAATTTTATAATACTAAATTTGTTGTCTTTGAATTTAAAAATTATTCAGAACAAATAGATCAAAACATTATTTTTATAGCATCAAAATATTTATTTCCTGAAGCTTTAAGAAATGTTGCTTTTATTATATCTAGGCATGGTCTTCATAAAAATGCTGAATTAATTATAAATTCTAAAATTAAAAATGAAAAAAAAT
The DNA here is from genome assembly GCA_947589495.1 of uncultured Bacilli bacterium. Taxonomy (GTDB): domain Bacteria; phylum Bacillota_I; class Bacilli_A; order RF39; family UBA660; genus SIG200. Next base: position 7,953 of record CANQAK010000029.1, read on the forward strand.
TAATAATTAGTTTAACTGATGAAGACTTACTTATAATGTTAGCTTATAAAAGTAACGGTCAAGATCCATCAGATTATTTATTAGCAAAAGTAGAAAAAATGCTTATGTCTTTAAGCATTTACTAATTAAACTGGAATTTTTAATACTTGGCCAATTGATAAAATATTACTTGTTAAATTATTGATACTTTTTATAGTAGCTACAGTAGTATTATATTTTCTAGCAATTCCATATAAAGTATCTCCTTTCATAACTATATAATCAATATAATTAGTTTCTGTATTTTGTGGTACTTTTAAAACTTGCCCTATCATTAAAGTATCGTTTGTTAAATTATTGATATTTTTTAACTCTTGGACAGTTGTACCATATTTTTTAGCTATACCATATAAAGTATCTCCTCTTACAACTATATAATTTATATAGTCATCATTACTCTTTTTAGGAATTTTTAAAATTTGCCCAATCGATAATATGTCGCTTGTTAAATTATTTAAAGATTTTATTTCATTTACAGTAGTATCATACTTTTTAGCTATTCCATATAAAGTATCACCTTTTTCTACTTTATAAGTTATATAATTATTATTATCATTACTTTCATTATTTAAAACACAATCATTTAAATTTCCATATAAAGAATTTAAAATATTCCAAGTATTATTTCCCACAATACCATCTGCAGTTAACTTATTATTTAATTGAAATCTTTTAACGGCATTTTCTGTTTCTAAATCAAAATTACTTGTTATATCTCCTGTATAATAAAGTAATGCTTTTAATTTTGTTTTTAAATCTTTTACTTCTTCTCCAGTTGAACCACGTCTTAATACAGGAAAAATTGAAATAGGACTTATAGCAGGAGAGGTATACTCAATTAATTTATTCCAAGTTTCTAAATCAACTACTCCAGTAATAGGCAAATAAGCTAAACTTTGAAACGCTTCAACACCCATTTTAGTAGCGTCCCCAAAACTTCCTGTAATAAGACTATTATATAAATTTAATTGTTTTAATTTTTCTTGAATAATTTTTACCATTTCATTTGTATCACCAAATTTTAAATCATCAAACAAAGTAATCACCAATTTAATTATATTCATTAAATTTTATAATATTAATATAATAAATTGAGGTGGCTTATGGCAAAAGGTTATTTAAAAATTAATGTTTATAGTGATAATATTGCTAATCCTATAATGGATGCTGATATTAGAATTATAAAAAATAATGAAGTTATTTATAATACTAAAACTTCAGAAGATGGACAAACTGAATTAATTTCTCTTGATACTGTTGATAAAAATTATTCTTTAGAAAATCAAACAGATGTAAGACCTTATGAAACTTATGATATTTATGTTAAAGCGTTTGGATTAAATGAAAAATTAATAAAAGGTGTTCAAATTTTTGATGGTGTAACTTCTATTCAAGATGTATATTTAACATCAATTGACAATGATGATGGTACTAATATTGTAAATATTACCCCTAATAAATTATGGAAAAATTCTTCTCCCCAAATTAATGAAGATTTAGATAATGATGAAGATAAAATTGCCCCTATTATTTTAAAAGAAGTTGTTATTCCTAAAAATATAATTGTTCACGATGGAAATCCAAGTAACAGTAATGCAGCTAATTATACTGTACCATTTATTGATTATATAAAAAATGTTGCTAGTAGTGAAATTTATAGTACTTGGCCAAAAGAAACAATAAAAGCAAATGTAATTGCTATTATTTCATTTACTTTAAATCGTATTTATACAGAATGGTATCGTAATAAAGGATATAATTTTACTATTACATCTACTACAACTTATGATCAAAAATATACAAAAGGAGGTACTATTTTTGAACCAATATCTCAAATTGTCGATGAAATATTTACAAATTATATAAAAAGTGGCATTAGAATGGAACCCCTTCTCGCTCATTATAAAAGTGAAACATCTGAAAAAGGCTATTTAAGTCAATGGGGTTCTAAAAAGTTAGGTGATCAAGGCTATGATGCTTTAAAAATTTTAAGATATTATTATGGAAATGATATAAGTATTTATAATGCTAAAATTACCGATTCAGATCCTTATTCGTTTAAAGAAACTTTAAAATTAGGTGATTGTAACATTGATGTTTATATTTTACAAAATGCCCTTAATTATATAAGAGGTAGTTATCCAGGAATTCCTATAATTAATAATCCTAATGGTTATTTTGATAATGAAACAGTAAATGCTGTTAAAAAATTTCAAAGTGTATTTTCTCTATCACAAACAGGACAAGTTAATGAACAAACTTGGTATAAAATTTCTTATGTTTTAACTGCTGTTAAAGATTTAACTAAAAATGTTTATGAATAGCTAAACTATTTAATAATCCTTTATTATTCACATTAAATAATTTTTTTCTAGTTCTTGATTCAGAATTATGGATAATAAAAGACGTTTGTTTATATTTTAAACTAGTTTTTTCTATTAAATTTAAAATATATGCTTTATCATTTTCACTGTATCCAGCTTTATCTAACATTTCACTAAAATATTCTAAATCTGATGGTAATAAAATAATTTTACCATTTTGATAATAATTTCTTATATATTTATAAGCTTCTAAACTAATTTGTTTATCATAAGTTACATCATCTTCTGAATTATTTCTAAAATTATTATTACTACATTTTAATGATTGGATTATTATATCAGATAAAATATCACAAAAATTTAAATATGGAAATTTTCTTTTACTTTTATTTTCTAATAAATTTAATAATGAATAAAATTCTTCAACATTTTCATTATACTTAAAAGAACCATCTTTATTAAAATATTCTCCCAATTTTTCAATTAATTCAGCATTTTCTACTTCTGTAACTCCTCTTTTTACAAATGTATAATTTAAATAAATTAATTTTCCTAAATTAATAGATATTTCTGTACCATTAACTTCATGTTCTAAATACATTCTTTTTATAATATTTATAAATATATCACTTGATAAAGGTTTTAATCTATTATCATTTTCATAAAAATCTATTAAATTTTCTAATAATTCTAATTCATTATCTAAAAATTGAATTTTTATTTTTAATTCTTCAACTTGTTTTAATAAAATTAGTAATTCAGGCTTTAAATATCCAGCAAGATTTTCTCCTTGAGATTCTGAACAATTTATTAAAAACTTATATAAATTTTTAACAAAGAAGTTACAATTATTTAAATTGTCATTATATTTTTCTTTTAATTTATTATACTTTATATTTAATTCTTTATTTCTTTTTTCTAGTCTCTGTTTGTACTCCTTAAGTTTACTTTCAAAATTTACTGCTTTTTCCATAGGACTCTCCTTTTATAAACTTAAAAAATTTTCTTTAGGTAAATAATATCTTATCATAAAATAACTAAAATTAAAATATTTTTATTTTAATTTCTTGCAGCACCATCAACTTGTAAAATTACCCCAGTAATATAGCTTGCTAAAGGACTAGCCAAGAATAAAAAGGCACTAGCGATATCTCTTGTTGTTCCAATTCTTCCTAATGGAATGGATTTTATAAGAGGTTCAATCATTTCTTTTGGTAAATTTGCTACCATATCTGTATTAATTATCCCTGGTGCTACAGCATTAACTCTTATATTATATGGAGCTAATTCTCTTGCTAATGACTTAGTAATACCATTAACGGCAAATTTACTAGCAGGATATCCTACTCCAGAAGGTTGTCCGTATATACTAACCATTGAACTTGTATTTAAAATTACTCCACTTTTATTTTTTTTCATAATTGGTACAACAGATTTTGTTACATTAAAAATAGCATTAACATTTAAATTCATGATTTTAACAAAATCTTCAGATGTTGTATCTTCAATTTTTTTATTTGCAGAAATACCTGCATTATTAATCAAAATATCTATTTTTCCATATTCTTCATAAATTTTATTTATTGTTTTATCTACTTCTTCAAAATCATTTAAATTAGGCCAATATCCTTCTACACTATATCCCTCATCTTTTAATTTATTCAAAGCTTCATTAACTGTTTCTTCTTTAGAACCAAATAGAATAACTTTAGCATTATTTTCACAAAAACATTTAACTATTTCCAAACCAATTCCTCTTGTTCCTCCTGTTACAATAGTAACTTTACCATCTAAATTCATAACTATCCTTCTTTCTAAAATATATATTAATTATACTACTTTTCTTATTTTCAAACCATTTTTTTAGTATAATTTTCTTTATATTTATTAAGATATAAATAAAGAGGAAAAAAATGAATATAAATGTTGATAAAGTTATGTTAATTGTAAATGCTCCAAAATATTATATTAATAAAATTAAAAATGCTATATTTGAATGTAATGGTGGTATAATTGGAAATTATACTCACTGCTCTACTTCAACCAAATGTATAAGTACATTTATCCCAAATATTAATGCTAATCCCACTATTGGTAAAAACAATAAATTAGAAATTGTTGAAGAAATAAAATTAGAAGTAATATGTAATACAGAATATGTTCAAGATATAGTTTCTAAAATTAAAAAAATTCATCCATATGAAGAACCAGTTATATATGTATTACCTTTAATTCAAATCTAAAAAAATATTATTTATAACTTTTTACAAAACAGCTAAAGACGTTTCTAATTGTCTTTTTAATTCTCGTACACTCCAGCTAGAATTAATACATTCATTTTAATAAAATTTCGTTCATCAACATTCTCAATACTTAATAATTCACAATAATGTGACCAACTCAATTTTCCAGACACTGTCTGTTATTTTGGATATTCTAAATAAAACCTTCTCATATATTGTAAATTTGAAACTGAAAATCCAGATCCTAAAGCTTTCATTAATTATTTAGATAATTCTTTTATAATTTGTTTTTCATATTCTGTTTTAATATTGACATTTTGTTCATTTTCTACAATAATTCTTCCCACATTCCAATATGTATATTTACTGCATAAGCACTTTTTTTCTACTATTTAAGAATGACATCTATTATCTTCTATTTAAATTTTAATCTCATTACATTTGCAAAATAAAAAGTCCATAATATATTTTACGAACTTTTACTCTATCTTTCGCACAAAATGTGCGTAAAATTTACTATGGGGTAGAATAAGGGGATCGAACCCTTGCATACCGGAGCCACAATCCGGCGTGTTAACCACTTCACCAATTCTACCATAACCACAAACAAAATAATATCAAAAAAAGATATAAATTGCAATAAAAAAGGTTAAAATTATTAACCCAATTCATTTAAATTAACATTTTCATTACGAATAAAATCCGCAAACTCTTTTTTAAACCTTTCTTTTTCTTTTACTTTAACATCATCATATACACTTTTTGTATTACATATTGCTTGATAAAAATGTTTAGTTGTTACTATATTTGCATTATCATACAAAGCATAAGTAAAAGCATTAGCTACAATAGTTAAACAAATATCAGGATATCTACTAGATATTTCATATATTCTTTTATATTCATCAGTCATTTCAACAATGAATTTCATAAATTTTTCTACTTGAAATGGTTGATAATTTAATTTAACTCCAATTTGTTTTTCTAATTTAGGTATAGTTCCCATTAAAATTTTAACAGTTGTTGGTTTATCAGACTCTAAAACATCTATTTTTTGAAAACGTCTTAAAAAGGCTCTATCTCTTAAAATATATGTTTCATATTCTTCATTGGTAGTAGCTCCAATCATTTTAATAAGGCCACGATCTAAACTTGGTTTTAAAAGATTAGCAAAATCTACTCCACCACTTCTATTGACTAAAAGATGAGTTTCGTCAATAAATAATATCGTCTTTTCACGTGCAGAAATTTCTCTTATAATAACATCTAATTTACTTTGTGTTTCAGATTCATTAGAAGTTGTTCCAATTAAACTTGCAACATTTATCTTTAAAATAGACCATCCTTTTAAAGCATCAGGAACATTATTATTTTGAATACGATAAGCAAGGCCTTCCACAATAGCAGTTTTTCCTATACCAGCCTTACCTACTAATAAAGCACTTTTCTCTGGAGTTAAAAGAGTTAAAATACATTGTTTAATTTCATTATCTCTTGCAATAGCAGGATCAGTAATATATTCTTTATCAGTTAAATTAACTCCATATATATCTATCAAAGAAAGTACTTCATTATCCATAAAATCACCTATTTAAAGTATAACATACCTTGACAAAAATTAAAAACAAATTATAATATATTTTACTTTGTAAAGGAGTCAAATAATGGATTATAAATGTTCTCAATGCGTAAATTATGATTGGAATAATAAAGAAAGATGGGTATCTAAAGATAGATATTATTGTAATGCAGGAAGAGGTTATAAAGAACCCACTGATATTGCTTGTAAATTTGATTTTATTTTAGATAAAAGTACAGATAAAGATAGTGGAGGTTTTCAACCAAGTGGATGTTATATTACAACAATAGTATGTAATATTTTAGGTTATAGTGATGATTGTGAAGTTTTAACTACTCTACGTAGTTTTAGAGAAAATGTTTTAAGACCTAACAAAGAATATCATAATTTATTAGCAGAATATGATTTAATTGGACCAATTATAAGTGAAAGAATTAAAAATAAAAAAGATAATGAAAAATTTTGTTTAAATATTACACATGACTTTTTAATTCCTTGTGTAAATGCTATTAAAAATAATGAAGAAGAAAAAGCTATAGAATTATATAAACAAATGATTTGGTATTTGATTACTATGTTAAATATTACACCAATCGAAATTGATATAACTAATTGTGTTTATGATTCTACTATAATTGGTAAAGGAAGAAGTAGAAGTATAAAAATTTTAAATGAAGGCATTTAGCCTTCTCAGACTGTTGACAAACGAAAAGTTTGAAAACAGTCTTTTTATTTTTTTAAAAATAATTTATAATTATAAATGCGAG
>CANQAK010000030.1 GCA_947589495.1 uncultured Bacilli bacterium
TACTCCTTTTGTCGTACTCTTTCACTATTTTTATCTTTTTATTTTCTTATCCCACTAAAAACTGTCCGGAGCTAAGTCATTATGTAGAATGGATTTTCTGTTGAACCTTCTCCTCCTAATTCCACATCGGACTCCAGATAGAAGACTGGGCGTACCGCAAGCGTAGCAGTTAAGTTGAGGTTGTATATATTGCCGTACGGACTCAAAACCCATGAGACGAAGTTAGAGTCCGAGATACCAAACGGACCTATACGTGACATGGTCCATTCGATCGATTCGTTTCCGGATGTTCCGGCTCCATTATTACTCATATGTATCCAACTTGTTTTACAATTTTCATAATCTAATCTACAACTCGATGTTGAACCTGTTCCACTCAATGCATATGCATAATCATGTATATACATTAATCCAATCGATGCTGGTTCCTCCATTTCTTTCCATTTTTGATCTGTTACATAACTTCCACTTTTATCATAATATTTTGTATTTTCTTGGCCTGTTTCTATTTTATATACTGTCTCTGTTGGTATATTTGAATTTATATAATCTATACTTATATCTCCATATAACCATTGTTGCGGTTCTATTTTATTTTGTATACTACTATCTAATGTACTTATAAATCCGTCATTTTCATTTAACGTTTTATACATGTCTGTATTCGGCCAATCACAATTATTACCTGAACAATCAGAAGAACTATATTTTGTGTTCCATTTAAATGTTTGTGTTCCATTTTTATTATATATTATTTGTTTTATTACTTTTATTTTTCCTTCTGAAGTTATTCCTATGATTCGATACATTTTATCATCATATCCAATCCATTTTGCACTACTACATCCTGCTGAACCTACTTTTTCTAAACATATATAGTTTTTTACTTGATTTCCTTTTAATGTATCTGTTCCTTGATATCGGTACATTCCTCCGACTAAATCTGTACTTAATCCACTATTAGTCTGACTTTGTAATGTTTGTAATGTTTGTGGTACTTTATCAAAATATACATAACAATATACTGCTTGATTTGTTTTTATACTAAATTTTTTATCTGTATATGTTAATACATTTTCTACTGCTAATCCTTTGGAGTCTATACATCCTGATTTTTCTTCATTATATGAATATCCTTCTGTTGGAAAATTACTATCATCACTTTGTTTATATTCTCCATTACCATCATTTATCATTATGGCAAACATACCACTTTTTGATGTATTATTATTAACAAGTTTCACATCATCTAGTTGTGTTTGATATACCGTATGTTTATTACATATTAAAAAGGTACTTACTATTAGTATAACTCCTATTACAAATATTATTGTAGTTTTTCTTTTCTCCATTATATAATTCACCTTTTCTTTTTGTTAATAACTTAATCATATTTATTAACTCTACTATTCTATATAGTTATTATATAATACCCCCCCCCGGAGTCAAGTTTTAAATTTTATTTTGTTGTTAACTTTTTGTAAATTGTACTTTATTTTACACAAAATAAAAGACATTATCTTTATTATTAAAGAATAATGTCAATCTAAATAATTAAAATATATTCTATTTATTTTTACTATCAATAATAATAGTTATTGGACCATCATTAGTTATATTAACTGTCATATCTGAACCAAAAATACCTGGTTTAGTTAATATAAATTTATTTAATTCTTCATTAAACTTATCGTATAAGTTAGTAGCTTCGCTACCATTCAAAGCTTTTATATAGCTTGGTCTATTACCTTTTTTAGTATCAGCATATAAAGTAAATTGACTAATTGATAAAATATTACCTCCAACATCTAAAATACTTTTATTCATTATTCCATTTTCATCATCAAATATTCTTAAATTAACAATTTTTTTAACAATATAATTAATATCTTCTAAAGTATCTCCTTCAGTAAAACAAGAAAATATTACTAAACCATTAGAAATTTCATTATATACTTTATTATCTATTATTACATTACTTTTTTTACTTCTTTGAATAACTACTTTCATTTAATCCATCACTTTCATATTTCTAAATTTAGATAATTTTTCTTTAAAATGTTCTAATTCATTTAAATCTTTTACTTTAACCATGATAGTACAAATTGTACCATTTTCAGTATCTTTATTTTTTATTTCAGTAATATGTATTTTTTCTTTAGTAGATTCAGTTATTAAATCCATAAGAAAGTTAGGATCATTAACTAAAATATTAATTTTACTATTATAAGTATTTTCTGAAGAATAATTCCATTCTACTTTAATAAGTCTTGCTTCTTTATCTTTTATATTTGGACAATCTTTTTTATGAACAGTAATACCTTCTCCTTTAGTAATAAATCCCACTATGTCATTACCTTTAACTGGATAACAACATTTTGCTAATGTATACATAATATTACTATTACCATCTACAATAATATCATCTTTTAAATTTTTATTACTTCTTGGTTTAATTTTTTCAATTAAAATATCATCAACATTATGTTTATCATCTTTAGTTAAATTAATTATATAACCTGCTGTATACCTAAGTGTTCCAATTGATAAATATAATTCATCTAAATTATCTAATTTTAAATCTTTTAATAATTTATTAATATTTTCATCATTTATAATATCATTAAAACTTAATTTTCTTTTTCTTATTTCTTTTTCTAAAATAGTTTTACCTTTTAAAATATATTCTTCTCTATCTTTTTTACTAAAATAAGATTTAATTTTAGTTTTAGCTTGTTGAGTTTGGACAAAAGAAAGCCAATCAATATTAGGAGTAGCATTATTATTAGTAATAACTTTTACTATATCATTATTTTGTAATTTATGAGAAAGAGGAACAATATTATCGTTTACGATAGCTCCCACGGTTGTATCTCCAACTCCACTATGAATACGATAAGCAAAATCTATCGGCGTAGCAGAGGCTGGAAGCTCAATAACATCTCCTTTGGGAGTATAAACATAAATAAGTTCTCCTAAAATATTATCATTCATTGCATTTTCAAATGCCCCATCATTTTCATCACTATTGGCTTCAATAATATTTCTAAACATTTCTAATTTTTGTTCCATAATGGCTTGAACTTTTTTAGTTCCCTTTTCTTTATAAGACCAATGAGATGCAATACCTTTTTCAGCAATTTCATCCATTTCATAAGTTCTTACTTGTACTTCATATACTTCCCCATCAGCACCAAATATTGTTGTATGTAAGCTTTGATACATATTTTCTTTAGGATTAGCTATATAATCTTTAAATCTTTTAGGAACAGGACGATATTTTGAATGGATAAGACCAATAACAGTATAACAATCTGTTTCTTTTTCTACAAATATTCTTAATGCTAAAATATCATATATTTGGTCCCATTTCTTTCCATTATTTAATTTATTATAAATACTATAAACACTTTTAACTCTTCCTTTTATTTCATGATTAATTCCATTTTCTAATAAAAGATGAGATAAACTATCTTTCATTTCTAATAAATTATCATTTAGTTCTAAAGTTGTTTTATTTAATTTTTCTAAAATATCATTATAAACATCAGGTTTTAATATTCTAAGACAAATATCTTCTAATTCACTTTTAATAGAATTGATTCCTAATCTATGGGCAATTGGTACTAAAACAGCCATTGTCTCTCTAGCTTTATCTTTTTGTTTTTCTTCTTTTATAGCCCAATTAGTTCTCATATTATGAAGTCTATCAGCAAGTTTAATATATAAAACTCTAGGATCAGTAGCAAGACCTACTAAAACTTTTCTTAAATATATTGCAGAAGATTCAGTCTCATCCATTAATTCTAATTTATTTATTTTAGAAATACTATTGACAATTGTTGATACATCTTCTCCAAATTTTTCTTTTAAAAGTTCAACAGTAGCATCTTTACCATTATTTAAAACCTCATGAAGTAAAGCAGAAATAATTGTTGTTTCATCAACATTTAAATCTATTAAAATATTAGTAACATGTAATGGATGAGTAATATAATCATCCCCACTTAATCTTTTTAATCCTTCATGTTCATGACATGCAAAAAGATAAGCTTCTTTTATTTTATTTAACACTTCTTCATCAGTAAATTTTAATTTTTTATAGACTGTTTCAAAATCTATACTTTCATCTTTCAATTTCATCATTCCTATTCAAATTCTTTTTATAATATATTTCTAATTTTAATGGTGATAAATTTAATATATCATCAACCACTTCATAAATCCTTAAATCTTTTTTATTTGACCATTTATTTATAAGACAATATTGCCATATTAATTTTGGAGTTACAAAATTTAACTTTTCTCTTTTTAATTCTTCTGTTTTTGTTTTTAATGCTGGAAGTATTCTTTCATATAATTCACTTATTGAATTAAATTTCTCTTCATAATTTGCCATAAAATGTTTAAACCTTTCATATTATTATTATATATCATTTCATTTAGCTTTTAAAGGGAGAGTTATGAAGAAGAAAAATAATATTTTTATAAAGTCTACTATTATTTTAATTTTAGGGGGCATTATTACTAAAATACTTGGTTTTATAATTCGTATTATTTATACAAGAATTGTTGGTCCCGAAGTAATTGGCCTTTATTCATTAGTTATGCCGACTTATTCACTTTTAATAACTATTGCTACATTAGCTCTTCCTATTACAATATCTAAACTTATTGCTGAAGAAGAACATAATCATTTAAAAATTATTTCTACTGCTACTATACTAATTATGATTGTAAATGTTATAGTAGTTATATTTATGCTATTTTCAGCTGATTTCATCGCTAGTAGTCTTTTACATGAACCAAGATGTAAACTCTTAATTATAACGATGAGTTTAACTTTTCCAATTATATCTATTTCGAGTATTATTAAAGGATACTTCTATGGAAAACAAAACATGGTACCTAATGTAGTATCTAATATTATTGAACAAGTAGTAAGAGGACTTTTAATTTATATATTTGTCCCAATAATTATGGAAAAAAGTGAAATTTTAGCAGCTTGTTCATTATTCTTTTTCTCATTCATAGAAGAAATTGTTTCTATTTTCATTAATTTATTATTTCTTCCTAAAAAAATTGTAATTAGAAAATCTGATTTAATCCCTGATAAATATACTTTAAAAAATATTTTAAGTATTTCTCTTCCAACAGTATCATCCAGAATAATTGGTAATATTGGTTATTTTTTTGAACCAATAATTTTAAAAAATTTATTGTTGTTTTCAGGATATTCCAATAACTATATTTTAGTAGAATATGGAGCATATAATGCTTATACTTTAACTATTTTAACTGTACCATCTTTTTTTATTACAGCCATATCTTCAGCATTAGTTCCAGAAATTAGTAAACATTATTTAGAACGAAATAATTCCAATTTATTAAAAAGATTAAAAGAAGCATTATTTTTCTCTTTATTTATTGGAATTAGTTATTCAATTATTTTAATGTTTTTTGGAGAAAATATTTTATATGCTATATATAGTACTAAAGAAGGATTAGATTATATTAAAATATTAGCACCAATATTTCCTTTATTTTATATTGAGAATATTTTAATGAGTTTCTTGCAAGCTATAAATAAAGCTAGTACTACTATGAAAATTACTATTATTGGAGTAATTGTCAAAATATTAACACTTGCTTTATTTTCTTTACTACATATTGGAATGTATTCATTAATTATTTCTGAAATAGTTAATATTATCTTAGTAGTAGCGTTAAATATTCATTATGTAAACAAATATATGAAAAAATTATAAATACCATAATTTCTCATTATTTTTATAAACAGTATCTATAAAACCACATCCAAGACATTCCTCTCCTAAATATAAAACACATGCTTGACCTGGAGTAACAGATTTAGCTTTTGTACTATATTTAACTAATATTTTATTAAATTCTAAATATTCTAATTCGACAGGAACATCTTCTCCACGATAACGGAACTTAGCAGTACAAAATGTAGGATGAACGCTACTTATAAAATTAACATCAGTAATTAGACAAGCATCACTATATAGATATTCTTCATCTCCAATAGTTACATATAATATATTATTTTTAACATCTTTACCACAGACAAAATGTCTTTCTAAATTACCAGATATACCAACATTTCTTCTTTGACCAATTGTATAATTCATAAGTCCTAGGTGTTCTCCAATAACTTTTTTTGTTTTAACATCCACTATTGGACCTTTATTTTCTTTTAAATAATTTTTAATAAATTTTTGATAATTTCTTTCGCCAATAAAACAAATACCAGTTGAATCTTTTTTATGGGCTACAACTATATTTTCATCTTCTGCTATTTTTCTTACTTCACTTTTTGTTAAATCTCCAATAGGAAATAAAACATTTTTAAATCCATCAAGGGGAACATCAGCTAAAAAATATGTTTGATCTTTATTTAAATCAACTGCTCTTAAAAGTTTATTATCTTTTATTCTAGCATAATGACCTGTTGCTATATAATCTGCTCCTAGTTTTAAAGCTTCTTTTTTAAATAGAGAAAATTTTATATATTTATTACATAATAAATCGGGATTAGGAGTTCTTCCTTTTTCAAGTTCACTTAAAAAATATTTAAAAACATTATCCCAATATTCTTTAATAAAATCTACTCTATGTAAAGGAATATCTAACATTTCACATATCTTTTTAGCATCATTATAATCTTCTTCTTGAGGACAAATATCTCCTTTATTTTCATAATCTTCACCATTAACAGTACTATCCCAATTTCTCATAAAAAGAGCAATAACATTATAGCCTTGCTTTTTAAGTAGTAGTGCTGCAACAGCACTATCTACTCCACCAGATAGTCCAACAACAACTGTTTCACCCATAAAACTTTCTCCTTCACTTTTAATATTTTACTAAATTTCAAACAAAAAGTCTATTTAGATAGAAAATTTATAAACAATGGTTAATAATATAAGTTATAAGCATAGTATTTTTATTAATTAAACCACTTTTAAATTCATAATCTATTTTACTTAATTCAACAATATTATTTTTTATTTCTTTTTTCTTATACATTCTTAAATTATTTTTAACTTTTTGAAGTTGCCAATCAGCTAGATGAAGTTCTTTTAAAATAACATTTGTGGGAGTATCAAACTCTTCATAAATTAAAACATTAAGCATTAATTTATATTCTCTATATAAAAGAGATAAGATAATACTAGGTTCAATTTTAAGTATTTCTGCTTCTTCTAAATATTTTAAAGATAAATTTAAATCTTTACTTATAATACTATCTACTAATTTAAAATTATTTTCTTCAATACTTTTTGATGTTAAATTAACTACATCTTCATTAATAACTTTAGTAGGACTCCCATAATAAAGCATAAGCTTTTTTAATTCATTAACTGCTAAATCAAAATTATTACATGAATTATTAATAATATACCAAAGGGAGTCATCCCCTATAATATAACCATTTTCATTAGCTAAAGCTTTTAATTCATTTTTCATTTCTGTTTTACTCATACTTGGATATTCAAAAACATTATTATTACTTTTTAATAAATTATATATTTTTTTCTTACTATCAACTTTACCATTATAAATAAAGATAATTTTAGTATTTTTATTTTCATCATTTAAATATTTTAAAAGTTTTTCACATGCTTCTTTATTCTTTTTAGATGTATCAGTTTTACTACTTCCAAAAAATTTAGCATTTTTTACTACTAAACATTTTTCCCAATCAAACATGGACATATAGCTAGCTTCTTCAATTACTTCATCAATTGTATTTACATCCATATTAAAAGTAATAACATTCTCAATGCCATTTTTTAATTCTTCTAACTTTTTATTAATAAAATAAATTGTGTCACTAACTATTAAAAATGTATTCATAATATAATTATCTCACAAAAACGAAAAAGAGCAATGCTCTTTTATCTATTTAAACATTATATAATGTATTATATTTTATGGTATTTATTTTTTACTGTGTAGTTCTTTTTTCTTAACTTTTTAAAATTCATTTCCTAAAAGAAAATCAATTAAATTTAAATGAATAATTCCATCTTTAGATAAATCAATTTTATCAAGAGAAATAACATACTTTTGTAAAGTTATTACGGTTAACCGTAATAACTTTGCATTTTTTTATATTTATTACACCTTTTATGGTGCAAATGTTTTAAATTCATAACTACTTTTATTTAATTTTATTTTAATTGTACCATCTAAATCTGTTCTATATATCCTAGAATTAGATAATGTATTTAAAACAGATTCCTTTGGATGACCATATCTATTTTTTTTACCAACAGAAATAATGCTATAAATGGGATTAATACTTTTTATAAATTCTTCACTAGAAGAAGTATTCGATCCATGATGTCCAACTTTTAAAACATCAATATTTTGTAATTTATAATTATTAATTATATCTTTTTCTTTAGAAACTCCAGCATCTCCCATAAATAAAAATTTCATACCATTAATTTTTATATATAATACATTACTATTATCATTCTCATTATCATACATTTTAGTATTTAAAAAATAAAATTTATTATCAGAAATATTTAAAGAATCAATATCTTTTTGATATTTAATATTTTTATCTTTTAATTTTTTTATAATATTTAATTCTAAATCATTATAACTATCATTATTAAAGATGCATTCACCCACTTTAAATTTATCTATATATTCTAAAGCTTCTTTAGCGTGATCAGCATCGCCATGACTTAGAATAAGTAAATTAATTTTACTTATTCCTAAACTTTTTAAAAACAACATAACATTATTGGAAACATGATAATCGCTAAAAACATCTCCTCCGGTATCAATCATAACAACATCTTTTTGATGAGGACTTATAATTAAACTCGAATCTCCTTGAGAAACATCAATAAAATACACATAGTAATTACTATCTAATTTTGGTAATAGGAAATTAATAAAAAATATAATTAAACTAAATGTTAAGTATTTCTTCTTCTCTTTTAAATTAAATAACATTAAAAATGTATAATATAAAATAACCATAATCAGAGAAAATTTAGGAATAACAATACTTAACTTTATATTATAGAAAATAGTATTTAAAAATTCTAAAATATTAATTAATAAATTAAGAATAGGACTACAAAAAGGAATTAAGAAAGTCACTAAACTTAATGGGAAAATTATAACTGATATTAAGGGAACAAAAACAATATTTAAAATTAAACTCAATAAATTTATTTCATAATTTAAATTTACTGTAATAGGTAAGCTCACTAGAAAGGAAATGACACTTATTTTAAATATTTTAACAAAGTAATTACCTGTAATTTTATTACTCATCGACATGATTGAATAAGTAATTAAAAAGGAATATTGAAACCCTGAATTATAAATAATAAAAGGATTAAATAGAATAATTATAATAGCAGTAAGTAGAAGTATTTTTTTATTATCTATTTTTATATCTAAATAATCTAAAAAATTTTTTAAAAGATAAAATATAGTAGCTCTCATAACAGAAGCTCCAAAACTAGTTAAAAACATAAAATATAAAAGTACTAAAGAAATTATTATCTTTTTAAATTTTAATTTACTAGTTAATTTATTTAACAAAACAATAATTAAACTTATATGCATTCCAGAAATAGCAAATAAATGCCATATACCATTCATTCTATAAACTTCATACATATCACTATCTAAAAGACTTTTATCTCCTAGAATGAAAAGATTTAAATATTCTTTAATGGGTTCTTGGAACTTCTCTATTCTATTGATAATTTTATTTTTAACTTTATAAAAAATATTTTCTTCTTTTAAAACTTTTATTTTATCCACTTTAAATGATAAATATATTTTATTATTATATAAATATTTTTTATAATTAAATGTATTAGGAATAGTATTATTAGTATTTTCACTAGTATTACCTGATATTTGAACTGTCTTTCCTAGTAAATTTTTAAAATCATTACTATTATCTTTTAAATAATAATTACATTTTATTTTTTCATTACTTTTTAAAATAAAACTAATCTTATCACTTTTAATATCTAAATCAGTAATAACTCCTTCAATTAAACTCGGATTATCTAGTTTTGTATCATATTTTATTATAACAGTACTTATAAAAACAAATAAAATAGCAAAAATACTTATAATGACATAAAAAATATTAGACTGTAATACTATCTTTAATTTTTTCAAACATTGCATCTCCGATACCACTAACATTTTTTATATCTTCTATACTTTTAAAATTACCATTAGTATTTCTATATTGAATAATATTTTCAGCTTTAGCTTCTCCAACTCCACTAATACTCATTAATTCTTCTTTAGAAGCAGTATTAATATTAACAAGTTTACTACTAGAGCTTTCAGTATTACTTCCAGAACTAGAAGAATTTTCAAAGGTAGTATCTTTATCACTAGAGATAATTTCACTTTGATTATTAGTAATACAGTTAGTAATATCATAAGTTGAAGATTCACATACTTCATCAACTTTAGTTAATTCTTTTATTTTTTTATATTCTGTTTTAGTATAAACATATACTACTAATTCATTAGATACTTTTCTACTTAAATTAATATTATTAGTATAAGCAGTTTTGGTAAATCCTCCAGCTAAATTAACAATATCATTTATAATATTATCATTATTTGCAAGATATACTCCTGGATTAGCTACAGCACCTTTTATTTCTACATAGAATTTTTCTGGTTCTTTCTTTTCTTCATCTGTAGTAGTAACTTCAGTTGTTAAAGCTAACTCTTCACTCTTAGGACAAGTAAAATTAACTTTATCATATATTAAGTAACCAATTCCACCTATAAATAGTATATTTACAATTACACTTATAGATATTATTATTAAACTTTTTTCTTTTAGAAAATTAAAAAAATCCATAAAAACCTCCTTTCACTTATATATGTAGTGGGATTTTTATAGATTTCCTTTTAATTTGCTAAATTTTTTAATTCTAAATTATACTTAGTCATTTTATTTTCTACCGCTACCCTTTGGGTTAAAAATAACATACAAATAAAGTTAAGAGTTGAAGATCCTCCATAACTAAGTAGAGGAAGTGGTACTCCTGTTAAAGGAAGTATTGATAACATTCCACATAAGTTAACTATAATATGGAATGTAAAATACCAAAATGTTCCATAAGCTATAATTGAATTTCTTAAATTATAAGCATCTTTAGCTATTTTTAATATTCTATATAAAAGTATTCCATATAATAAGATAACCCCTATTCCACAAAGTAATCCTAATTCTTCAACTAAAACTGCAAAGATAAAATCAGTATGACTTTCTGGTAAATATAAATGTTTTTGAGTACTATTACCTATTCCAACTCCAGTTAATCCTCCATTATTTATTGCAATATATCCATTACAAACTTGATAACCAGTATCTTCTTTATATCTTTGACAAGGATTTTGAAAATTAAATCTTTTCATTTGTTCACTATTTAAAATCTCTGCTCCACTGTAAAGTAAGATAATTCCCAGTAATACTGCTCCAATTCCTAAAATCATAATAATTTTTGGTAAATTACTTTTTTGAATAGGAACACTTATAAATATACAGAACGCTATTGCTAAAAGTATTGCTGCACTACCAAAGTCTGGTTGCATAAGTATTAAAATACCTATAATTCCTGCTATTGAAAGGGGTATTAAATATAAATATATATTTGTTACTTTTTTTCTAACTAAACCGTTATAAAATACAGCCATAAATATTATTACAAACGATTTAGCAAATTCTGATGGTTGAATAGCTATTCCTGTTTTAGGAATGTAAAACCAACTTTGAACATGGTTAGTTAACCCTCCATAGAATAGTAATAAAACTAATACTACAATAATTCCTATAATTAAAAGCCACGATATACTTTTATACCATTTAGTAGGAATATTAAGTATTATTATTCCTCCAATAAAAGATACTATAAAAAATATTAATTGTCTTACAAAAAAGTATGTTGGTTCTTTATTATATCTTAGAATTGCTGCATCACTAGATGCCGAAAAAACCATAATAAGACCTATACTACATAATAGTATAGTTATGAAAAGTAATGGTTTATCAATTCTTGATAATATCTTCTTCATAAAGCACCCTCTATTTAAATAATACCATATTTTACTTGATATAAAAACAAATTATTAATTTTTTAATGTCAAAATATGACTAAGATTAATAAAATATAGTAGATACATAAAGGAGGTATAATATGTATTATTACGGAAATAATGGTTACTATGGTGGTAACTATGCTAGTACTCCTTGTTGTGGCGGAGGTAACTATGCTGGATACACAAGTGGTTATGGTATAGGAGCTGCTATATGGATAGTATTATTCATTTTACTTGTTATTATTATTGGGGCAGGATGGTTTACTGGTAACAATAACAATTACAATAATTAAGGGATTGCTTCCCTTTTTTTTATTGTAATTTTTTTAAAATATCTTTAGAATAACCCATCTGTTTTAATTTTTTTAAAAAGTATTTATTTATTTTTTCGGTAAGCATATCTTGACTAATTATAATGTTTTCAATTAATCCATCTATTTGAAAATCTTTTAAATAACGAATAAAGAACGTCTCAACAAATAATTCACTAAAATTATCAGTAATTTCATTTACAAATTTTTTGGTATCATTCTTCATAATATTTTCTCCTTCTATTAATTATATATATATTATTATTTTGTTAAATACCTTTTAAAAAAATTCATTAAATTAAAAAATGTGTATTATTTTACACATTATTTTTGTATTATTAACTGTATTTATAGTTACTTCATTTTATATTTCTAACTTGCTATGAAGAATGGATTATCATACGTTCCTTCTCCTCCTAATTCTATATTAGACCTTAGGTAGAAGACCGGGCGCACTGCATATGCGGCAGTCAAATTAAAGCTGCCGATGTGCCCATCTGTGTCTACAGCATAACTCCCGAGCTGGGGATCTGAGCCATCTATTCGCCCTACACGTGCCATGGTCCATTCGAATGCACTATAATCACTCCATAATGTTGCTCCTCCATTATTACTTATATGTATCCAACTGGATTTACAACTTGCATGATCTGTTCTACAACTTTTATAATGTCCTGAACTACTTTCTGCATATGCATAATCATGGATATACATTAATCCTATCGGTTTAGAAGCAGTCCTTTTTGTCCAAGTTTCATTTTCTACACTATCTCCATTTGTTGGATTCCAATATTTTGTATTTGCTTTTCCTGTTTCTATTTTCCACATTTGTTCCGCTGTTATTCCTTCATCTAAATATTGATATCTTGTATCTCCATATAACCATTCTTGTGTTTCTATTTTATTTTTTATGTTATCATTCAGTGAATTGTAATAATCCTCATTTAATGTTTCAAATATTAAGCTATCTGGCCACTCTTTATTTTCAGTATAATTATTCCACCATTTATATGTATTTCCATATTTTGTTTGTTTTATTACTTTCATATTTCCTTCTTCAGTTATTCCTATAATTCGATACATATTGTCATCTTTTCCACTGCTGCTTGCATCACTACATCCTGCAAAACCTACATTTTCTAAACATATATAGTTTCTTACTTGATTACCTTTTAATGTATCTGCTCCTTGATACCTATACATACCTCCGACTAGGCCTGAACTTAAACCAACTCCTGATTTAGCTCTTAAATCATTTACTGACAATTGTTTATCAAAATACAAATAGCAATATGCTGTCTTATTACTTGTTACTGTTATACTACTTGTATTTGTATTAAATGAAATGTCTTCTATTTTATTTCCATCTATATCTTCACATCTACTTTGTTCAATATTTAATTTATATCCTTCGGGAAATAAATTCTCATTTTCGTCTTCTCCATGATATTCTACATATTTATCTCCATCTTTTATATACATTGCAAATTGTTTTTTCTTTGTTTCTATTTTTTCTTTTTCTTCTGGTAATTCTTTTGGTTTATTTTCATATGTTCTATATGTCATATATATTGACATTATTAATACTATTCCTAATACTAACACTATTATTTTTTTCTTATCCATTATATAATTCACCTTTTCTTTTTGTTAATAACTTACTCACAATTATTAACTCTTCTATCTTATATGGTTATTATATAATACCCCCCCCCGGAGTCAAGTTTTAAATTTTATTTTGTTGTTAACTTTTTGTTAACTTTTTATAAATTATACTTTATTTTACGGCTCTAAAAATTCTACTGGGGAGTAAAATTTAATGAAAGCACTATAAAATAAGGGGTTGACCCTTATTTTTTGTATTTAAAAAATATTGTTGTTTTTTTTATCGCTAATAACATCTATTTTTTTGTTTTTTTGATTTCTATCCTTTTTAGTTATTCCACTTAGTTTTTTATTCATAATATACATTATTCTTAACCTAAAAAA
>CANQAK010000031.1 GCA_947589495.1 uncultured Bacilli bacterium
AGTTGTACGATATTTTCGTACAACTGACTTCCTTCACTTTCTAATTTTCTTTTTAAATCAGTCCAATATCTTTTTGGCATTTTACTATCAGTTAATGCACCGATAACATCAACAACACTAAAGTAATATTCTTCTTTTTTGCTATCCCAAATACTTCTTATTTCTTTTCCTTCAAAAAGATTTGAAATTGTTTCTAATTTATTATTCATTAAATTCATCTCCTTTCATTAAAAATGTAAAAACTTTTTTTGTCAACTCTCTTTATTTATAAGGGTAAAGTGTTTCCATAAATCCGTATCGCACAGTTATATTTGTTTTATTTTTATTCATTATTATCACAATTTTTACTTTCTTCTATTAATAAATCAAAATCTGATTTATATAATTTATCTTGTTTTATTCGATACTTTTCAAATTCTGTTAAAGCTTTATCACAAGCAATTTCATGTGATATTTTTCCAGCATCTTTTAATATATCTCTATCATCTGATAATAAATATTTATCAATTCTATTTGCCCAATCTTCCATTGTCATTGGTATGTTTCGTTTAGCTCTTGCTTCTGCTAAATCCAAAAATGCAGAAACAATTAATTCCAATTGCTCTAACTCCCCTTTTGATAAATAGTTTTTTGCAATTACAACATCTGTTTTAAGTATTTTACCATTAGGAGAATTTCTCCATGATGTTAAACCCATATGATCTTTATTCGCATCTACTCTATTGTATATTATTTCAGCTGCTGTTTGATGAGAAACTGCATAATTCATTTTGTTTTGAACTTTTTTAAAAAAATCTATAGAAATAGGAGATTTAGGATCATAGTCAATGCTTGTTGCATATATATCTGTTACTTTTTGATAAAATCTTCTTTCAGATAATCGTATTTCTCTTATTTCTTCAAGTAACTTTTCAAAATAATCTTTATCAATAAATGAGCCATTTTTCATTCTTTCTTTATCTAATACATAGCCTTGAATTGTAAAAGTTTTTAAGACATTAGTTGCCCATCTTCTAAATTGAGTGGCCCTAATTGAATTGACTCGATATCCAACAGAAATAATTGCATCTAAATTATAGAATTCAATACTTCTTTTAACTTTTCTATTTCCTTCTAATTGAACTAATTCCATTTTGGAATAAGTTGAAGGCTTATCAAGCTCACCATCTGCATATATATTAATTAAATGTTTTGCAATTGCTGGTTGTTCTACATCAAATAATTCAGCCATTGCTTTTTGAGTCATCCAAAGAGTTTCATTTTCGTATCTTACTTGAATACCTTTATCTTTTTCTTGTACTTTAAATACAAGAAACTCTTCAGCACTACTTCTTATAATTAAATCTTTTGACATTTTCTCATCTCCTTTACCACATATATCCAAAAATATAAAAACCTTTTCTAATATTTTCTTTTATTTATAAAAGTATGTTGCCCATATTTGTTTAATTGTTATTACTTTTATATTTGTCCCTTCCAATTTCTTTTAATATTTTATCATTTTCAAGAAATTTATCAAAATCTGAAACTAATAATGCATCTTGTTTTTTCCTAAATTTATCATATTCTTTATATGCAAGTTCTTGAGCAACCCTATGAGAAATTTTTCCAGAATTATGTAATATGTCCTTTCCATTAAATTGTAAGAAAGCATTAAGTTTTTCTATCCAATCATTCATAGTCATTGCATTATGATTTTCTGCTTGCAATTCAGCATAATCTAAATACATTGTAACAATTCTATTTAAATTTTTTAATTCTTTTTCAGTTAAATAATTTTTAGCAATATCTACATCATATTTATAAATTGGTCCATTTGGTGATTCAGTCCAATTAGTAAGTCCCAGATTTTCTTTATTAGAATCTACTCGATTATATATAATTTCAGCAGCCGTATTGCCTGTTACAGCATAATGCAATTTATTTTGAACTGTCTTAAAAAATTTTTTTGTAATTTCTGAATCTTTATCATAATCAATACTACAAGATGAATAAATATCCGTTATTTTTTGATAAAATCTTCGTTCACTAGAGCGTATATTTCTAATTCTTTCTAAAAGTTTTTCAAAGTAATCTTCACCAAAAATATAATTTGGATTCTTTAACCTTTCGTCATCCATTACAAATCCAGCAATTAAATATTCTCTTAATACTTTAGTTGCCCAAATTCTAAAATGAGTTGCCTTTTTAGAATTTACCCTATAACCAACTGCAATAATCATATCTAAATTATAAATCTTTACAGGTTTTTTAGAATTATCAATGTCGGTTTTTCCGACGGTGTTACTTTCATCAAGTTCACCACTATTTAAAATATTATTAATATGTTCTGTTATCGTACTCCTAGAAACTCCAAACAATTCAGCTATCAAATTTTGCGTTAACCAAATATCATTGTTAATTAAAAGTACATTTACTTTAACATCATTATTGTCATCCTTATATATTAAAAAATCATGCTTTGTAATTTGTAATTCATTTTTCATTATATTCACCTCTTTTTTTCAAAAATATAAAAACTTTTTTATCACTTCCTTTTATTTATATTTTCATCTACCCAATTTAAAAATTCTTTACTTGCATTTTTTATTTCAAAACTTTTTATCAAATGAAATATTATTTTTTTTAGTAAATTTTTTCTATAGCTCTCTTATACTAACAAAATAAAAACCACTTCCATAATAATTTAACAATATTGTTCTTGTTATTTATTTTCTAATATTTTCTTTTCTTTTTCAAGTTCTTTTAAACTTTTCTTAGGTTTTGGCATTTCTTCAGGCATCATCCCTCCAATGTCTTGAATGGCTTTTCGTACCTTTTTACCGACTTCGTAGTGAACAGCCTTGGCATTATTCTCACCTTTTACGTTATCTCGTATTAGTTTTTGTTTTGTTTGATTTATTCTAAATAAATTAGCTACTAATTCATCTTCATTCATATTATCTAGTATATCTTCTCTATAACGTAGTTTCTTCCTTTTAAAAATATCATCAGCTGTTTCACCATTATATAATCCTCTATAACCTGCATTATGAAATTCTGCCATATTTTTAACACCAGCAGATAAAGCGACTTTTTGAAGAGTATAATTGCCTTGCCTAGTTAACTTTCTTTGATAAAATCTTTTTTCATCATCTGATAAAGAATCATATTCTTTCTCTGTAATTTCTTGTTTTCTTGTTTGAATAGCAAAATAAGTTTGCCCTAAAGCAACAACTTCTTTACTTGGATCAGCATTTTGTACTATAAGATAACATATATATCTAAACAATTTATAATCTTTAATAATTTCTTCTTTTCCTTTACCAGTTTTTATTGGCTTGTTGACTTCAACAACCCAATCTTCCCGATCTGAAAAACTATTTTTTGCTGATACAATTGCTTTATCTATTACTTTTTCAAAATTTCTCCAATCTTTATAGTCTAATGCCTTTTGTAATTCACGCGCATACCAATATTCATTTCCATAATCATCAAAATGTTTTATACTTTCAAAAACATTGTCAGTATATTTATCATTTAAAATTTTATTTACTATCTTATTTTCTGATTCATTCACAATAATTCACTTTCTTTCATAAATTTTTTTATCATAAAATTTGCAAATTTATCCTTCGATATCATTCCGTCTTACAAAATCATCATATATCCATTCGGGAGCATAATTAAAAATATAAGTTAACTCCTCAATTAAATCTTTTTTAGACATATTATTTAAATATTTTATAGCATTACTATATTGTCTTTTTCTATATTCTTCATATTCATTTTGTAATCTTTCTTGTTCTAGTTCAAAATCTTTTGCACTATTAGGAACAACACTAAAATAAGTTGCAACAATATGTTTGCAGATTATTTTCTTACCACTTGCTAAAGGACAATCACAACTTGATTTTCTAGGGTGTTCTAAATTAAGATGAACATTATAATCTTTATTTCCTGAAACAATACTGGTATATTCATTATCATTTATTTTTTTGATATTTTTAATTTTTTTACTTTTATAATAATCTAATCCTCTCCAACAAGAAGATCCACTCGCACTTGAAATTATTCCCATATTTTTCCCTCCACTTCGCTTTCTTTAAAATATTTATTATAAAATTCATCCATTGAAGATATATATTTTTGATCTTGTATTAATCTGTATTTTTCATATTCATTTTCAGCTTTATCTACTGCTTCTTTATGAGTAATTTTACCAGCATGAGTTAAAATCTTTTTCTCTCTAAATTTTAATAATTTATCAGTTGCATTTATCCAATCGTTCATAGTCATTACTCTATGTTCATTTGCCATATCTTCGGCATAATCTAAAAACGCCACTACCAAACGATTTAATTTGTTTAATTCTTCTTCATTTAAATAGTTTTTGGCTATAGAAACATCATATTTATATATTAAACCATCCGGACTGTTTTTCCAACTCTTAAGTCCCATATTTTCTTTATTAGCATTAGCTCTTATGTAGATTAGTTCGGCAGCTGTATGACCACTTACTGCATAATGAAGCTTATTTTGAACAATTTTAAAAAATTTATATGCTTCTTCAGTTTTAGAATTATAATCACATGAAGTTGCAATAAATAAATCAGTAATTTTTTGATAAGACATTCTCTCACTTACTCTAATAGTTTTAATTCTTTCTAATAATTCATCAAAATATTTAGTGCTAAATTTATTTCCATTTATAAATCTTTCATCATTTAATGCAAATCCTTTTATCATATATTCTTTAATTATTTTAGTTGCCCAGATTCTAAATTCTGTTGCTTTTTTAGAATTTACTCTATAGCCAACAGCAATTATAGCATCAAGATTATAAATTTTAGTTTTATACTTTTTACCATCAGAAGCAGTTACCGAGGAATTCTCGACAACTGAATTTTCATCAAGTTCATTACTTTTAAAAATATTTTTTAAATGCAATGAAATATTATCTGTAGTACAATCAAAAACTTTAGCCATCCCTTTTTGGGTAAGCCATAATGTTTCATCTTTATAAATTGCATCAACTACTACATTACCATCTTTATTTTTATATATTAATAAATTATTTTGTTCTTCTAATTTTTTCATTAACTCATCTCCAATCTATAATTTATTTTTATAAAATTAATATATTATTTTAGCAATTTTCAACATACTAAAAAATATTTACTACTCAATTTTTCTTAATTTTAAAAGTTTAGCATACACCATATTAACCTCCCTGAATGTTAAAAATATCTTATCATACAAACAAATGTTTTTCAATATTTTTTTACTAAAAAAGAAAGAAATTTTTTCATTCTTTCTTAACTAATATTTATTTTCACATTTTTAGAAGCATCACTTGATGTACCACTTTGATAATCAGTACCAACATGACTTCCTGTACTATCACTATAATAATATACTCTTTCATCACCAGTACCTTGAGTAGTTAATTTTTTAGTATTTTCATCATTATAAATTAAGCCATGATATAGATAACTTATATTAATAGTATAATTATTAAAATTCTCTAAATGATTAGTTGCTTGCAATAAAATAAATCCTTTATAATCATTATTTTCTATAGTATCTTTGTAACGATTACTTGATACTGTAAATGTAGCAGTAGCATTACTTGTATTAGAAAGTCTAATTGCATTTCCAGAATATTCAAATTTATTTCTACTTATACTTATTTCTGCATTATCTTGAACAGTATAAATATTTATATGATTATTTTTATTTTTTCCTTCAAAATAATTTTCTAATATATAAGTTTTACTAGCTACAGATTTACCATAACCAAATTCAATTGTATTATAAATATTGTCTGTAACAAATGTATTTCCATAAATTGTAGCTTTTATATTATCTACTGGTATATATAAAGCACTATAAGCTTGATTATTACTATCACCATTACTAATTTTAGAATCCCATATTTCAAATGATTTAGTACCATCACTAGTTTCAAAATCATCTACTTTAATTACATAAAATGAACCATTTTTATTTGAAGAAGTATTATTTAAATTGGCATTACCCTTTTTACCTTTGATTGTTAAATCTTCTAAAACAACATTATCAGCAGCAATTTCAATAGTACCTTCAAGAGTAATTGTACCATCTCCAACAAGTTCTATTCCTTTGTCAATTTTTAAATCACCAACATCTAATGTTTTTATCTCTATATTTTCAATATTTTCTAAATTATCTTTATTTTTTGTTGTAACATAAATTATTTTTGTATCATCTTTACTAAGTGCATCAGTAATTTCTTCTTTAGTATCCGCAAATACTAAACCAGGTTTTAACTCAGGGCTTCCAAATATAGCGGTATAAGTTGCATCTTTAGTGGCTTTAGGAAGTCCAGATTTTCCTTCTTCCTTAATTACATCAGCATATTCTTTCTCTCCATCTGTCCATTTATGTTGGAATAATTGAACATAAATATTACTATTACTTATTACCATTATATCCATATAAGCTCCCTTTGGAGAAATAGGTATTTCATTATAAATACAATAACGAGTTAATGCTTTATATCTACCTTTATTAAAAGTTATTGTAAATAATTTAGAATTGTTTTCATCTAAATAATGATATTTATAACCTTCTATTTTAGTTTTAGTATCTATTGGACCATCAATATCTTTTGTAACATCATATACTTCATTTAAAACAATGGTATTTTGATTATTTTTACCACTAGCAATTACATTTGAACCATCTTTTGCTTTAATAGTTGGTCTATAATAATTTTCATGATTATTAACTAGATTAGTAGCATTAAGAGTGCCTTCAACTTCAATACCAGATACTGAAGAGTTATCTATTGTTAAACTATCTGTAGTTAAATTACCATTACTATTTACTTTAATTGCAGTTTTACTATCTTTTAAACTTAAATTATTAATTGTAACATCACTATTTATTATAAAAGCATAATCAATATTATCAGATTTTACTGTTAATACTTTATTATTACCATCAATTATAACATTATTATTAATTTCTTTTTGGCTTATAATATCAAAATCTGTACCAATAACTATTGAATCATAATTACTACTTAAAGCTTTACTTAAACTTTCTTCATCATTAACTATTATTTTATCTGCAATAAATTTAACTGTATAAATTATTTCATGTGTTTCATTCTCAGAATTAACATAATCTTTACTCAAAGTAAAAACTACTTTTATTTCTTTATTAATTAATTTTTCTAAAGGTACTGTTGGAAGTGAACTTTTTAGAGATACTTTCATTAATTCATTACTTAAAGCTTCAATAATTTTGTTTCTTATTTCTGGTGCATTGGTATTAGCAGGTATTTCTACATTATTAACAGTAATTTTTTCATATTTACCACTTTTCATTATACTTTCTAATTTAGCAGCAATACCTGTTCTCCTAATAGAATTAATGTCTGCACTTGGATTAACTATATCTATAATTAAAGTATCTTCAAGTTCTTCAGAAATCTTCATTTCTAAATAATCTTTGGCTATACTATCAGGAGTAATTATTTCATCAATAAAGTTATTTATTTCATCTTTAACATTGATTATTTCACTCCATTTAGCTTTCAATGTAATATTTTTTGAAATATCTATATTTGTAAAATCAAATTTATTATTATCTAATTCTGTACACTCATCATCACTACATTTATACCATCCTTCAAAAATATAGCCTTCTTTACTAGGGTTTTCTGGTTCTTCTATCTTATTTCCTTCTAATACATGAACTATTTTATTATCTGTACTATTATCACTATTAAAAGTAACAGTAAACATATTTTTTACTTTTTCATAATCTATATATTCTATATTTAACTCTGTATCATTAGTTAATGAAGTATTTCCTTTAACATAATCTTCTTTAACTACCCAAGTATAAGATAAAAAATCATCACTTAAAACTTTCTCAATTTTATGAATAGCCATTTTACTACGTGCAGTATTACCTTGAGCTTTATCTTCAGCACTAATATTTATACTATTAGATGCAAACATAATATCTCTTGTATCAATATTATAATCAGATGTAAATACATAACTTCCTATAATATAAGCAAAATTAGCATTTGGATTAGTAAGTTCTAATTCACTTTCTAAATAAGATAATTTCATTTCTTTGGCATTAGCAAAACTAAACGAACTTATTAAAGTTATAAGAAAAAATATTATTAAATTTCTTATTTTTTTCATATTTACCTACTCCTTTTATTTATTATAAGTATATTTTATTGAGGCTGAAACGGAATTACCATCACTTAAAACAATCGTTGTTGAAGTTTCTTTATCATCTTTAGCACAATTTGAAATTGCTCCTCCAAACGGAATGTTTACTCCTTTATATTTAAAACCTCTATAGCCACTAAAGGCATTACCATTTTCTGTTATACTATATGTACAACGCATTACATTTCCTGGTCCTTCTTGTTCATATATATTTATAATAACAACATAATTTTTAGGAATTTCTTTTTCTTTAACTGTAATATTAACAGAAGAAGTTTTTCCTCCATCAGCAGTAGTTACAGTAATTGTTGTTGATCCTGAACTTTTAGCAAATACACTACCACTAGCACTAACAGTTGCTACTTCTTCATTACTACTTGTCCAAGTTACATTTTTATTAGTAGCATCTGATGGATTAATTATTGCTGTAAGATTAATTGTGTCTCCCACATACATATCTTTGTTACCACTTATAGAAACACTTTCAACCGGAACATTCTTTGATGTTTCGCTACCAGTATTTCCTTCATTTCCTGTATTATCCGGATTTGTTACTTCACCACTAGTTGGATTATTTTGATCAGTTGGTGTTGAAACTGGATTTTCAGATGTATTATTATTTGATATAACCCTTACCTCTTTAGTAGCACTTAAATTACTACCATCTTTTGTAGTAGCTGTTATTTTTACAGTACCAGCACTTTTACCAGTTACTACTCCATTTTGATTAACAGTAGCTATTTTAGTATTACTACTTGTCCATTGAATACTTTTATTAGAAGCGTTAGTAGGATTAATATTGGCTTTTAAAGTAAGAGTTGAACCTACTGCTACTTCACTATTTCCTGAAATAGTTACTTTGGTAATTTTAGTTATTTGATCAGTTACTGTAACTTTGCAAGTAGCTTTAAATTCTCCATCTTTTGTTGTAACTATTATTTCAGCTACTCCATTTTTTATAGCTTTTATATTACCGTTATCATCTACTGTAACTATACTTGAATCACTACTTTCCCAAGTTACATTTTTTTCACTTGCATTTTCTGGTTCAATAGTAGCTACTAATAAAGCTGTATCATTAATAGATAAAGATATTTCTTCTAAATTTAAACTAACTCCTGTAACTTTATTATCTAAAGCTGGTTCCCATCTAGCTTCTAAAGTCATATCTTTTGTAATTTTAGTATCAAAATTAAAAGGTTTACCGTTATAATACCAACCATCAAATACATAACCGTCTTTAGTAGGACTATTTGGTTTAATAATTAAACTATTTTCATCAACATTTATGGGTTCAATAAAACTTCCTCCATCAGTATCAAATTTAACTGTAAATTCTTTTCTATTAAATTTAAAAAACAAGGTAATTACTACAACTAATATAACTAAAAATATTGCTCCAATTCCTAATAATCTTTTTGTTTTTCTTCTCATACTAACTACTCCTTTATTCTAAAATAATTATATCATCAGTTAATTTTACTATTCAACTAAATGTCAACCAATTTACATTATTATACATAAAAAGTCATTAGCATTTGCCAATGACTTTAATTAGTCTCTTTCTTTAAATGATTTTATAATCTCTCCTGTTTTAGCATCAATATAAAAATCATATTCAAATCCATTATATTTAAAATCTATTTCATAAACATTAGTACCATATTTATAATCTAATTCACTATCTAAATCATATACATCATTTTGATTAATATTTAAACTATTCAAAGCAATTAAAATAGCTTCATTATTAGATATGTAATTATTACTATTATTATTTTCTACATTATAATCTATAGGTTCTCGATAATTTTCTCTATTTTCTTCTAACACTTTACTATTAACATATAAACCAATACAGACTCCCAATAAAATAACTATAATTATACATAAACATATAATTATAATATTTCCTTTTTTCAAAGCTTCACCACCTTTTTAAATATCTTTTAATTCTACACCAACTACTTTACTTACACCAGCATTTTGCATAGTTATACCATATAAAACATCTGCATATTCCATCATTCTTTTTTTATGAGTAATTAAAATATATTGACTATCCATTTTTCTTTTATTTAAATATTCTCCAAATAAATCAACATTTACTTCATCTAAAGCAGCTTCTACTTCATCTAAAATAATAAATGGAACTGGAGATACATTTAATATAGCAAATAATAAACATATAGCTGTTAATGATTTTTCTCCCCCTGATAAACTTTGAGTATTTTGAATTTTTTTACCTGGAGGTATAACAAATAAATCAATACCAGTATTTAAATAATCATCTGGCATAGTAAGTTCTAGCTTACCAACACCACCTTGAAACATTATTTTAAATACTTTGCTAAATTCTGAAGAAACTTTTTCAAAAGTTGTTTTAAATTTATCAATCATTATTTTATCCATTTCACTAATAATGTCTAATAGACTGTCAGAAGATTTCTCTAAATCTTCTCTTTGATTAATTAAAAATTCATATCTTTCATTAACTCTTGCAAATTCATTTATACTTCCTGTATTAACTTCCCCTAAAGATTTAATTTCACTTTTTAATTTTTGAACCTTTAATCTAGCTTCTTCTATATCCATGTCTAAAGTATAATTAAGATTAGCAAATTCATAAGTCATATTATATTCTTCATTTAAACTAATTAATAAATTATCTAATTTAACATTTAATTTACCAACATTAACACTAACATTATTAAGTTCACTAGCTACTAATTTGTATTCTTGGTTATTCTTATTATTTAAAAATTCTAATTCATTTAATTGTTCATTCAATACATTTTTTTCATTTTTTAATTCTTCAATATTTTGTTCTATTTTTTCTTTTTCAATAACGATAGTATTAAGTTTATTCATAACGCTTTCTAACTTTTCATCTAAAGAATTATTACTTAAATTATTTAAACCCTCTATATCATTTTTAACTATTTTTAATTTATCTTCTAAATCTTCCAAAATATGTATTTTACTATCTTTTTTGCTATTTAAATTAATAAGTTCTAAAGAATTATTATTAAGATTATTATTTATTAGTTCATATTCTTTATTTATATCATTTAATTCATTATTTAATTTATCAATATTACTTAAAACGTTATCTAATAATCTTTTATTATTTTCTAATTCATTTTTTAAATTAAGATGATTACTTTTATTAGAGGCACCACCACTTATAGATCCTCCAGCATAAATAATACTTCCATCCAAGGAAACAACTCGATATTTATATTCCACTATTTTCGCAATTAAATTCATTGTATCTATATCTTTAGCTACTAAAACGTTTCCTAATTGATTTTCAATAATATTTCTGTATTGTTCGTCAAAGGTTACTAACTCAGAAAATATTCCTATATACCCATTTACTTTTTCTAATCTACTTTTTAATTCATTATTAATTTTTCTGGATTTAATTATATTAAGTGGTAAAAACGTAGCTCTTCCTAATTTATTATCTTTTAAATAATTAATTGCTTCTTTAGCAGAAATATCAGAATCCACTACTAAAAAATTTTGAGAAGATCCTAATACTGTATTATAACTAAGTAAATATTCATCTTTAACTTCAATTATATTACCAATTGTATTATGAATTCCTTTAAGACGAAAATTATTTAAAATATTTTTAACACTAATAGGAAGTCCTTCATTATTTAAAATACTATTTTCTAATACATTAACTTTATTTTCTAATATTACTTTATCTTTTTGTAAATCTTCTAATTCTTTATTATAACTATTTTTCTTAGCTAAAATATTTTTATATTCTATATTAGTCTGAGTATTTAACTCTTGTTTACTTTTAATATTACTATTTAATATATCTATTTCATTATTACAAATTTCAATATTTTTAATTAAATTTAATTCTTCTTCTTTTAAATTAATTAAATTATTTTTTATTTTATCTTGACTATATTCATATTTTGTTCTTTCAACATTAATTCTTTTTTCACTTTGTAATAAAGATATTTCTTCAGTTAAGCTAATTAATTTTTTATTCTCGGTATTAATTTGATCATCTAATTTATAAATATCTAATTTTAATTTTTCTACTTCTGAATTATTATTTGAAGTATGCATACTTTCTAATTTTTTAGTTAATTCTTCTTCCTTAGCTTTTAAAGTTAGATATTCTTTATTTAAATCAGTAATGTCTTTAGTTGTCAGAGCAATCTCCGTATCTTTTAAATCATTTTTTAATTCCATATACTTTGTAGCAATACTAGCCTGTTTTCTTAAAGGCTCTACCTGCAGTGCTAGCTCATCGATTACTAAATTAATACTACCTATATTATCCTTTGTTTGAGATAATTTTTTTAAACTTTCTTCTTTTCTCTTTTTGTATTTTAAAACACCAGCAGCACTTTCAAAAATTATTCTTCTTTCAATTGGTTTAAAATTAACAACATCAGTTACAGTACCTTGACTAATAATATTATAAGCATCAAGACCACCACCACTATCTATAAATAAATCATGAATATCTTTAAGTCTTACTTTATTATTATTAATAAAATATTCATTTTCTCCACTTTTATAAACACTTCTTTTTACTTCAATTTCTGTAAATTCACTATTTAAATAATGATCACTATTATCAAATGTTAAAATAACTGATGCTTTATTTAACGCCTCTTTATAATCAGAACCACTAAATATAACATCACTCATTGATGAACCACCACGTAAAGATTTTACAGATTGTTCTCCTAAAACCCATCTAACAGCATCAACTATGTTACTTTTACCACTACCGTTGGGCCCTACTATGGCTGTAATACCTTTATTGAGTTCAAATTTCGTTTTCTCAGCAAACGATTTAAAACCATCTAATTTAATACTTTTTAAATACATAATTCACCACTACTTCGCTGACTTTTTATAAGCATCAAATGCAGCATGTTGTTCAGCTTCTTTTTTACTTTTACCTTTACCTCTACCATAGACAATATTATCTATTTTTACTTCAACTTCAAATGTCTTATCATGCGCTTCACCATATTCTTTAACTAATACATATTCAAGTGATTTTTTATCAGTTTGAACGCATTCTTGAAGCATTGTTTTATAATCTCCTAAAAAAATAAAATCTTTTTCAATGTAAGGTACTACTATATCATAGATGTATGATTTAGCAAAATCTAACCCAAAAGTCAAATAAATTGCTCCCAGTATACTTTCAAATACATCTGCAATTATTGTATCATTTATATTATTTTCTTGACCATGACCAACTCTAATTAAAGAAGGTATGCCCAACTCTTTAGCATAATGTGCTAATGCTTGTTCACATACAAAACTTGCTCTTTTTTTAGTCATAATGCCTTCTTTATAGTCAGTATTTTGATAAAAATACTCACTAGTAATTAATTCTAATACAGCATCTCCTAAGAATTCTAATCTTTCATAATTTACACTACCTTTATGTTCATTAGAATAACTACTATGAGTTAAAGCTTCCATTAATAAATCATGAGGTATTTTTTCTAAATTATATTTTTTTATAAAATCCATATAATCACCATATCAAAATTATAACACCTTTTAACATAAAAGAAAGTATTAATTATTTAATTAACTAACACTTTTTTGCTTTATATTGCTTTTTTTACCAATCCATTTATTTCTTTTTTAGATAAGTTTGTTATTTCTGATATATCTTCAATAGACATATTTCTTTTTATCATTTCTATGGCTATTTTATTTATTCCATTTTGTTCTCCTTTTAATTCTCCTTTTTCATATGCAAGGTTCTCTCTTTGTTTTTGAATTATTCTATTTTCTTCCTCTATACTTATTGTTCTTGTATATGACCCATCTTCATTTAATATAAACACTTCTTCACTCACTTCCTTTACTATTTCATCTTGTTTACTTAACATCTTTAATTC
>CANQAK010000032.1 GCA_947589495.1 uncultured Bacilli bacterium
AAATGCATCTTTTTTTATTACATAGAAAAACTTTACGGGAAATGCTAAATAAAAAACTGTCCGGAGCTAAGACATAAAAAATTAGAAATATAAAATCACCCAGGGTGTTTAGGTAGAAAAAATATATAAATAAAAGCAATAAAAAAAACTAAATCATGCATCACATTTATCGTTAAAATTATATTTTATAATATTTTTGTTCTTTACTTGTAGGTTTATCTGGATTAGTTAAAAAAACTAATCCTTTTTTAATTGCAGGTTTCATTAGTTTATTCCCTTATAAATATTAAAATTAATAAATTATTTATCTTGCTTAAATCCTACTTAAATCTTACTTAATTTATATAAATTATTAATGTTGAAAACTAAATGGTTTTCAACATTATGAATAAAATAATTAATTATTTAACAATATTTATTTAGGTGAAATAGATTTGAAAAAAGTAATAATTGGGTTATTTATATTGATGGTTATATTAGTGGGTATAAATGAAAAAGAAAATATTTTAATACCAGATAATGCTATTAGATTTAGAGTTATTGCAAATAGTGATACTAAAGAAGATCAAAAATTAAAAATAGATATTAAAAATAATGTTGAAAAAGAATTATATAATTTAATTGGTAATGCAAAAAATATAGAAGAAGCTCGGAAAATAATTAGTAATAATTTAAATAAAGTAGATAGTATATTAAAAACATATGGAGTAGATTATGATATTAGTTATGGTAATAATTATTTTCCTAAAAAAACTTACAAAGGTATTTCTTATGATGCAGGCAATTATGAAAGCTTAGTTATTACTATTGGAGAAGGTTTAGGAAAGAATTGGTGGTGTGTTTTATTTCCTCCATTATGTTTATTAGATGAACAAAATAATTTAGATAATGTTGAGTATGAATTATATGCCACTAAAATAATTAATAAATTTAAATAATAAAAATATATTTTATTAGGGTGATAATGTGTCTATAATTATATCTTTATTTATTATTGGTATATCTTTATCTATGGACACATTTTCTATAAGTTTAAGTCTAGGAACTTTTAATATTAGTAAAAGAAAAATTATTTTTTTATGTATATTGGTTGGTATTATGCATTTTTTAATGCCCTTATTGGGAGCATTTCTAGGTACTAAAATAACCACATTTTTAAATATTAATGCTAATTTCTTATTAGGAATTATTCTTTTATTTATTGCTGTAGAAATGCTCACAAGCCTTTTTAAAGATGATAATGAAATATTTGAATTAAACTTATTTAATATGTTTTTAATTAGTTTATCAGTTAGTTTTGATAGTTTTTCAACAGGTCTTGGAATAACTGCAATTACAAGTGATATTATTTTATCTGGTTTAATATTTAGTTTTTGTGCTGCATCCTTCACTTTTTTAGGATCTATAATTGGAAAATATTCTTCAGAAAAATTAGGAATATATGCTAATGTTATTGGAATTTTTCTTTTAATTTTAGTGGGGTTATTTCATATAATAAAATAAATTTTGAATAAAATAAGAAAAATTCTTTCAATATATTAATGAGTGGTGATATTTTGAAAGAAAAGATTAGAGAAATAATAAATGATTATGTTGTAGATGGTAAAAAAATGTTAGGATTAATAAAATATAAATCTATTCATTTAATAACTAAAATAAAAGAAGATTTAAACGATCCATCTACTAGAAAAAAGTATATAAGAGGATTATCAGTTTTTGTAATATTCCTTTTATTAGTAGTTATTAATTCTTCATACGGTTATTATGGGGATACTGCAAGTATTCCCTTAGCTAGAGCTAAAGTCGGTAATTTATACTTAAATGATAAAGACTATGTATTACTTATCTATTTACAAAATACTAGTCAAAATAATGATGGTAGTAAAGATTATCATTTATCTAGTAATATACCTTCAATTGGTTATGAATATAGTGGTTATAAATGTCAAAATGATAGTACACTCGTTTTTAATGAAGATTCTTTAACTGCTAGTGCTACAATTAATAAAAAAGATACTTGTTCTGTTTATTTTGATATGGTAGCACCACTAGATGTAACAATAAACGTTATGTTAGAAGATAATGTGGGTAGTGATACATATACACTAGGTACAAATATTCCATACTATGGTTATAAATATAATAATTTTGATTGTACAAATAATTCTGAGTTAACATATGATTCAAATTTACATAAAGTAACACTTAAAACACCAGGGAAAGATGTATGTAATTTATATTTTAAAAAAGATGCTGCCGATGTTATTGTTAATCTTTATGTAGAAAATACTTTAGATACAGAAGATTATATAAAAAGGTTTACCATTCCTACAGATGTTAACTATAGTCTAAATAGTGAAAAAAGTGTATGCAAAAATAATAATGAAAGGGTAGAAAATAATATAACATATGTAGATGGTTATATTAATTTAGACACACAAGTAGTAACTGAGTGTGATGTTTACTTGGATAGAAATGAATAAATATATATCAAAGAAAGTATTAATAATAGTTAATATAGTATTATTTTTATTAGAAGTATTTTTAATTTATTTAATGATTAAATCAATTTTTACAAAGGATTTAATAAGTCCTTCCAAAATTTCTTTATATGAATATTTAAAAGTAAAATTAAGTCATATTATTTGACATTTATTTGCCTCTTTATATTGACAAAATACCTTAAAAAAAGTATGATAATTTTAGAGAAACCGGCAAAACGGAATAAAAATAGAAACTAAAAAAATATACAATTTATATGGCACAAAAACCTAGTCAAATACATAAATAATAATGAAGGAAATATTTAGCCATGGTGTATATGTAAAGAAGGTATGAGTATGGAGAGAATTGTTATTGAGGGTGGTTCTCCACTTAAAGGAGATATTACTATAGGTGGAGCAAAGAATAGTGCAGTAGCCCTTATTCCTGCAGCATTACTTGCAGATGGGGTGTGTACAATTAAAAATGTTCCCAATATTACTGATAAAGATGCTCTTTTTGATATAGTAAAATTACTTAATTGTAAGATAACTGAAAGTAATAAAGAAATAAAAATTGACACTAGAGATTTAAAAAATGTATTAATTAATGAAGAATTAAGTGTCAAGTTAAGAGCGTCATATTATTTTATGGGTGTACTATTAAGTCGTTATAAACATGTAGAAATATATTTTCCTGGAGGATGTAACATAGGTTCAAGACCAATTGATTTACATTTAAAAGGCTTTAAAGCTTTAGGAGCTAAAGTTACTAAAAGAGGTCATAAATATATACTTGATGCTCAAGAATTAAAAGGAAATACTATTAATTTAGATTTTGCTAGTGTAGGAGCTACTATTAATATAATGTTTGCAGCAGTTTTAGCAAACGGTAGAACAATTATTAAAAATGCTGCTAAAGAAGTTGAAATTATTAACATAATGGATTTCTTAAATAAGATGGGTGCTAAAATAAGTGGGGCTGGTACTGATACTATTATTATTGATGGTGTAAATAAGTTAAGTGGTACTGACATTGAAGTTATTCCTGATCGAATTGAAGCTGGTACATATATAATTATGGGAGCTTTACTTGGAGATAATTTAAAAGTAAATGGTATTATACCTGAACATAATAAAGCTTTATTTTCTAAATTAGAAGAAATGGGTGTTGAATTTTCTATTGAAGGTAACAGTGTTACTATCAATAAATGTAATAATTTAAAATGTACCAATATTAAAACTTTAGTTTATCCAGGATTTCCAACTGATTTAGGTCAACCGATGAGTGTACTTCTTACTCAAGCTAGTGGTGTATCTATAATGGAAGAAACTATTTGGGAAAATAGAGTAGGACATTATCCATATTTACAAAAAATGGGTGCTAATATTGAATTAAATGGATTAGTAGCTACCATTAAAGGGAAAACACCACTTAAAGGTACAGAAATAAATGCTACCGATTTAAGAGCAGGAGCAGCTTTAATAGTAGCAGGACTTATCGCATCAGGAACAACAATGATTTATGATATAGATTACATTTTAAGAGGTTATGAAAATATCATTAATAAACTAACCAATGTGGGTGCTAAAATAAAATTAGAAAAAATATAATGTAGGGAGTCTACATTATTTTTTTGGGGGTTATTTGTGAGAAGAAAGTATAAGATTGGAATAATTATTTTAGTAAGTATAATTTTAACTTATATAATCTATTTTTGTAATAAAGAAGATAAAATAAATTTAGTTGCCATTGGAGATGGTATAGCTAGTGGAGAAACATCTTATAATATTGATGGTATAAGTTATAATGATTATGTAAAAGAATATTTTGAAAGTAAAAATTTATTAAAAAATTATAATAATGATTATGCATTTGAAAATTATGAATTAAATGAACTTATAAATGATATAAAAACAAACGTTACTAAAAATAATAATAATTTAAATATTCAACAAATAATACATAAAGCTAATTTAATAACACTCACTATTGGAGAAGAGGAATTAATAAAATTATCAGTTATTAATGATTTAAATAAAGAATATATAGATAAATTTATTAGTGAGTATGATAACTTACTTTATTTATTAAAAGATATAAGTGATGCTACTATAGTTATATTAGGTTTTTATGAAAATGAATATTTAGATAGAAGTAATGTTATCATACTCAATGCAGAATTATCTAATATTGCTATAAAATATGAAAGTATTTTTATAAATATAAATGATTTATTATTAAATAAAGAATATTATTTAGATAATAAAGCTTATCATTTTAATTATAAAGGACATAAAGAAATTGCTGAAATGATTATCCATTCTTTGTAAATGAATGAATAAAATTCTTGCAGTATAGAAAAAATATGATATAATACTTAAGAACGAAAGTTTCTATACTATTTTTTAGTATGGCGAGAGGAGAGAAATATGAAAGCAAATATTCATCCAGAAATGAAAGATGCTACTGTTAAATGTGCATGTGGTGCAACATTTAAGACAAAATCAGTAAAAGATGAAATTCATGTTGAAGTTTGTAGTGAATGTCATCCATTCTATACAGGAGCACAAGGAAAAGCTAAAAAAACTGGTAATATTGAAAAATTTAATAAAAAATATGGCTTTGATAAAGCTGCATAAGAACAATACTTTTTGTTCTTTTTTTTAGCTTTTCTAAAAATAATAATTTTGTTATAATATTTTTGGAGAGTGATTATATTGACTATATTTATAGCATCAGATCATTTAGGAATAGAAATGAAACATGAGTTAATAAACTATTTAAATAATAATAATATTAAAGTTGAAGAAATTGGGCTATCTAATTATGAGTTAGATGATTATCCTGATTTTGCTTTTAAATTAGGGAGATTAGTAAAAGAAAATAAAGAATCTTTAGGGATTCTTATATGTGGTAATGGAGTAGGAATGTCTATTGCAGCCAATAAAGTTAAAGGAATAAGATGTGTAAGAGCAACATCTACTGATGATGCTTTCAAAGGAAAGCATCATAATGGGGCCAATGTTTTAGCAATCGGAGCTGATTTAGATATTGATTTAGCAAAAGAAATAGTAGATACTTTTATTTCAACAAAACCAGCTTCATTAGATAGATATATTAAAAGAATAAATAAAATCATAAGTTATGAAAATGGGGAATATAATGAATTATAAAGTATATTTATATGCAATATTTGTATTTTTAAGTATTTATATGTTATCAGGTATTAATTTTGAAAAGTTTATGAAAAAGAATAAAGTTATTGAAGCAAGATTATTAATAATGGCATTAAGTTTTGTTTTATCATATATTTTAACAAATTTTGTTGTAGATTTTTTAAATATTTAAAGGAGAAATATGCAAAATAGAATATTACTAATAATAGTTATAGTATTGGGTGTTATTTTAATTGTAGTTGATAGTAGTAGTAATACTACTATTTTTTATAGTAAAAAAGATCAAAAAAATATTAATGTTTTAGATAGTTTATCAAACAAAATTAGTAATATTGATTTAGAAGAATATGTTGTAGGAGTTGTTGCTGCCGAAATGCCTGCATCGTTTAATATTGAAGCATTAAAAGCTCAAGCAGTTGCAGCAAGAACTTATGCAACTTATAAAATTCAAAATAGTAAAGAAGATTTTGATGTAGTAACAGATGTTTCTAACCAAAGTTATATTACTGTTGATGAAATGAAAAATAAATGGGGAAATGATTTTAATAAGTATTATGATAAAGTAAAGTCTGCAGTAAATGATACAAAAAATTTAGTATTAACTTATAATGGAGAAGTTATTGAATCTTATTATTTTGCTATGAGTAATGGTTATACTGAAGATGTTAGTTTAGTATTTAGTGAACAAAGAGATTATTTACAAAGTGTAGAGTCTACATATGATAATAGTAATTTAAAAAATTTTGAAGTAACTAAAGAGATATCTAAAAATGAATTTTGTACAAAGTTAGAAATAGATTGTCAAAGTATAAATATAAGTAATATAGAAAGAAGTAATACTAATAGAGTGAATACAATAACGATTAATAATAAAACATTTAAAGGTACAGAAGTAAGAACTAAATTAGATTTACGTTCTACTGATTTTGAAATAGTAATTAATAATGATAATGTTAGAGTAACTACAAAAGGTTATGGTCATGGAGTAGGAATGAGTCAATATGGTGCTAATGGGATGGCTGAAGATGGTGCAAATTTTGAAGAAATTTTAAAATATTATTATAAAAATGTAAAAATAAGTTCTATTTAAGTATAAAGATTAAAAAATAGTTAATACTTTAAGTAGGACGGTGAATTAATGAAAAAGAGAAAGTTAAAAGGATTTGTCTTACCTACTTTATATTTATTAATTACAATTAGTATTTTTGCAGGAGTAATATTTTTAGGTAGAAGTGCAGTATTCCAAACTAAAGATTATGATTATGGAGTTGATGCTTTAGAAGATAATGTTGAATCAGTAGTAGTAGAAGATACAGTTACATCAAGTACTATTGAATCTCCAGTTGATACTAACATAGCTCCAATTGCAATTCATTTTTATAGTAAAGATGCTGATGAAAATACGCAACAAAATAGTCTAATTTATTATGAAAATACTTATTTACCAAATACAGGAATACTTTATTCTAGTGATGAAGAGTTTGAAGTAAAAACAGTATTTGAAGGAAAAGTTACCGATATCTTAGATGATGAATTTTTTGGAAAATGTGTAGTAATAGAACATACACAAGCTGTTAGAACATATTATTATGGACTTGATAATATTGAAGTTCAAGTTGGGGATGAATTAACAAGTGGTGCAGTTATAGGTATGGGTAAGAATAATGAAATTATGAATAATAAGAAAACATTTTTATTAGAAGTTTATCATAATAATAAACTTATTAATCCTGAAAACTTTATAGGAACAAAAATAACTGATTATAATTAAAAAGATCCCTTATATAGGGATTTTTTACTGGAGGAAGAAAAATGGATACTATATTATATTTAGATGATTATATTAATTTATATATTAAAAAAGAAAATAAAATTATTAAATGTAGTCCATATAAAAATACTCTTTTATATGGACATATCATTGATAGAAATAAATTTATAAAAAGATATAATAAATTAATTGAGGAAAATAAATTAACTAACAATTTATTTAATAATAATATAACTATAATTATTAATAATACATATACAGAAGAAGATAAAAGAATATTATTGGAAGTTTTTGAAGAATTAAATTATAAAAATATTAAATTTATTCAAGAAATAAATTATTTAAATATTGAAAAGAAAAATGTATATATATGTTTTAATTATAATTATTTTTATATATATGATTTAAGTCCTTTAGGTAAAGTTAAAGTATATATATTTTTAAATAATAATTTAACTAAGTATTTAATACCTACTATTTTAAAATATTTTAAAAATAAAAAAATATTTATATATGGTAAAAATTATCAAGAGATAGTTAATATACTAAAAAATACAAAATATCACTATTATTATTTTGAAGAAAGTGAAAATTTAATATTAAAAATATTTTTAAGTAAAAAATTTGTAAAGTAGAAAAAAGTTATATTAAATTTCTTTAAAATACCATGATATTTTGCTATTATTTATGTGTCCCATCAATTATACGTGTCGAATTTTGTCGCACGATTCTTGTTGCAAAATTCGATTTTCTTGTGTCATAATAAAGTTATAAAGAAAAGAGGTGGGATGTATGCATGGAAAAGTAAAGTGGTTTAACAATGAAAAGGGTTATGGCTTTATTGAATATGAGGATTTAGAGGACATTTTTGTTCATTATTCTGCAATTGTCAAAGAAGGTTATAAGACTTTAAGTGAAGGTGCTCTTGTTAATTTTAAACTTGTAGAAACTTCTAAAGGATTACAAGCAGTTGATGTAGTAGAAGAACAAAAAACTATTGCCTAAATAGTTTTTTTTAGTGCATACATAACCTTGAGGTAAAGACACAAGAAGCAATTCTATAATTTGTGAAGTGAGGAAATAAAATTATTTCTTCACTTTTTTGGTGGACTTTAACTCTTCTATTTGGTAAACTTTAATTAGGAGAGTGATTTTATGAAATATACTATTAGAGGAGACAAATTAACTGTAACTAAATCTATTAAAGACTATGTAGAAGAAAAACTTAATAAGTTAAATAAATATTATGAAAAAGAAAAAGATTTAGAATGCAAAGTTTTAATTAGATGTAAGAATAATTTACAAACTATTGAAGTAACTATTCCTTTAAATAAACTTATTTTAAGAGCAGAAGTTTCTCACCAAGATTTATATGCTGCCATTGATTTAGTAGTAGATAAATTAGAAGGACAAATAAGAAAAAATAAAACTAGACTTAAAAAACGTTATGAAAAAAATGATTTAGATGTACCAGAATTTGATTTTGATTTTGAAAGCGATGATGAAGGCGAAGAATTAGAAATTATTAAAAGAAAAGATATTGATACAAAACCAATGGATGAAGAAGAAGCTGTTCTTCAAATGAACTTATTAAATCATGATTTCTTTGTATTTAAAAATATTGATGAAGAATGTGTTTCTGTTCTTTATAGAAGAAAAGATAATAAATACGGAATTATTAACGTTAAATAAAAAATGTAACTGTTTAGAAAATAGTTTTATAGTGAAGTGATATGATAAAAGTAGACAAAAATAAAAAAGTCTACTTTTTTCTACTACTATAAATAAAAATTGAAATATATGTGAAATACTTGGTATTTATGTTTTATACATGTTATAATAAGATGTGAGGTGGCTTATG
This sequence comes from uncultured Bacilli bacterium, assembly GCA_947589495.1. Taxonomy (GTDB): domain Bacteria; phylum Bacillota_I; class Bacilli_A; order RF39; family UBA660; genus SIG200. Next base: position 9,293 of record CANQAK010000032.1, read on the forward strand.
GGACTATTCAAAAGATTATTAAATAGTGAATATAAAGAATTAAAAAGATTTGAGGGGTTAGCAAATAAAATTGTAGCATTAGATGAAGAAATGCAAAAGTTAAAAGATGAAGATTTTAAAAAGAAAACAGAAGAATTTAAAGAAAGACTTAAAAATGGAGAAACTTTAGATGACATTTTAGTGGAAGCGTTTGCTTTAGCAAGAGAAGCAGCATATCGTACTATAGGTGAAAAAGCTTATTATGTTCAACTTTTAGGTGGACTTGCTATTCATTATGGAAATATTGCTGAAATGAAAACTGGTGAAGGAAAAACATTAACTACAATTTTACCAGCATATGTTAATGCCCTAACAGGTGAAGGTGTTCATGTTGTTACTACTAATGAATACTTATCTAGTCGTAACGCCGAATGGATGGGACCAGTCTATGAACTTTTAGGAGTAACTGTTGGTGTTAACTTAAGAGAAATGAGTCCAAAAGAAAAACAAGATGCATATGCTTGTGATATTTTGTATTCAACAAATAATGAAATAGGATTTGATTACTTAAGAGATAATATGGTAGTTAGAAAAGAAAACAGAGTTCAAAGACCTCTTAATTTCTGTATTATTGATGAAGTAGATTCTATTTTAATTGATGAAGCTAGAACACCTTTAATTATTAGTGGTGGAAAATTTAATTCAAAAAATTTATATATTGATGCTGATAGAGCAGTAAAAAGATTAAAAGAAGTTGAAGATTATGACATTGATGTTAAAACAAAAAATGTTTCTTTAACTGAAGAAGGTAGTAAAAAAATTGAAAAATTCTTTAATTTAAAAAATTTATATGATTTAGATAATACGGCTTTAGTTCATCATTTAAACCAAGCTTTAAAAGCTAATTATGGATTTAAAAAAGATGTTGATTATGTAGTTCAAGATGATGCAGTTATAATTGTCGATCAATTTACTGGTAGACTTATGTTTGGTCGTCAATTTAGTGAAGGATTACATCAAGCAATTGAAGCTAAAGAAAATGTTACAATTAATACAGAAACTCAAACAATGGCTACTATTACATTCCAAAATTTATTTAGAATGTATAAAAAATTAGCAGGTATGACAGGTACAGCTAAAACAGAAGAAGAAGAATTTAGAAATATATATAATATGTATGTTATTGAAATTCCTACTAATAAAGAAGTTATAAGAGAAGATTATGCTGATTTAGTATATGCAACAAGTAAAGGAAAATATAAAGCTATTATTAATTATGTTAAAGAAATTCACGAAACAGGAGAACCAATCCTTATTGGTACTATTTCTGTTGAAGCTAATGAATATTTAAGTAGTTTACTAAAAAAAGCTGGTTTAAAACATGAAGTATTAAATGCTAAAAATCATGAAAGAGAAGCAGAGATAATTGCTAAAGCTGGAGAAATTGGAGCTATAACACTTGCAACAAATATGGCTGGACGTGGAACCGATATTAAGCTTGGTGAAGGTGTTAAAGAATTAGGAGGCCTTTGTGTAGTTGGTACAGAAAGACATGAATCACGTCGTATTGATAATCAGTTAAGAGGACGTGCTGGTCGTCAAGGAGATCCAGGAAAAAGCCAATTTTTTGTTTCATTTGAAGATGATTTAATGCGTAGATTTGGTACAGATAGAATTAAAAATATGTTAGCAACTTTAGGAATTGATGAAATGCAAGCAATACGTTCTAAAGCTTTAACTAAAAGTATTGAAACTGCACAAAAGAAAGTAGAAGGAAACAACTACGATATTAGAAAAACTTTGTTAGATTATGATAACGTTTTAAATGAACAAAGAGAAATAATTTATAGTAGACGTAATGAAATTTTAGAGGAAGAAAGTATTCATGAAAGTATTTTAGATGTCTTTAGAAATACCATAAATAATTTAATAGAAAGTCATTCACAAGAAGGAAAAATGAGTGAAGACGATAAAAAAGAATTAGTAGAATATGTAAATACTAACTATTTAAAAAATAATAATTTAAAATTTAAAGAAGTAGAAAATTTAAATAATGAAGAACTTAGTGAGAAAATTTATAATTTAATAATTAAAGATTATGATAATAAAATGGTAGATTCTTCAATAATGAATGAATTTGAAAAAGCAATTTCTTTAAGAATAATTGACTCTAATTGGGTTGAACATATGAGTGCTATGGAACATTTAAAAGAAGGTATTGGTCTTCGTGGTTATAGTCAAACTAATCCTATACAAGCTTATACAATGGAAGGATTTGAAATGTTTGATCACTTGCTTATTAAAATAGAAGAATTGACTGCTCAATTCTTACTTAAAGCAGAAGTAAGACAAAATACTGAAAGAAAACAAACATTAAATGGTGTAGCTAATGATGGTAAAGAAACTGTTAAAAATGCTCCAAAAAGAGTAAACAAAATTGGAAGAAATGATCCATGTCCATGTGGGTCTGGTAAAAAGTATAAAAATTGTTGTGGAAAGTAGTAGGTTTATAAGGGTTTGCGAGGTATAGGGTTTTGAAAAAATCATAAAAAAACCCCTAAAACTATAAAAATGTGCTCAAAATGTGCACAAAAAATTCAATTTGTTTCTAAAAATGCCAAAAAACCTTGTAAAATCAATGGTTTCCCAATGGGAACATTTTATGATAACATTGTAAATCAGCATTGTGCTGATTTTTTATGTAATTAAGTATATTTTTGTGTTACTGTAAAGTTTTTTGATTTATTAAATATAAATAAGAAATAAAGTTATAAAAGACAATAAAATTTAACAAAAAAATTTATAGCATTGTTTTTTCATGATATAATATTAAAAAAGTAAATATTAAAATTGGTGATAAAAATGAAACTTAATGATATGAAGAAAGCTGTTGAATTATTAGAAAATGAGTGGAATTTAGGCGCAGTTGAAAGTGGTGCTAGTCGAAGATTATGTGCATGGATTTATCTACTAGAAATATTAGAAGAAACAGAGCAATTTATTTATTATAGGGAAAATGATAAATTGTTGGGGTTTGCAGGTTATTCAAAATGGAACTCAAAAAAGCATATATTAAAGAAAAAATTTTATACCTTTGTTAAAAAACAATTATATAAAAGTAAAAAAATAAAAAATGTTAATGCCTTAATGGAATATGAAAAGAACTATGATTATGTTCCCGATAATATGAGAGATTATTTTGATGGAGAATTGTCAATTTTGATTTTAGATAAATCATATAGAGGAAGAGGTATAGGTAAAAAATTATTGTTAGATGTATTTAAGTTGGCTAAAAAAGATAATATGAAAAATCTTCAAATATTGACAGATGAATCATGTAGCTATCAAGTTTATGAAAGTGTTGGATGCAAAAAAGTTTATCAAACTGTTGTTGAAAATAAAGAATATGGAAAATTAGGCAAAGTTAATAAAGAACTAGCATTTATATACGAAAAAATTTTAAATTAACTGCTTTATATAATATAAAACTACAATTGTGTAATAAGCTAATAAAAAAGTTGTTATTAACTAATTATTTGTGCTAAAATATACATGTAGACGAATGATAACAATGTTCCCCTTTTGTTCTCATTTTATGAAATATTTATAGTAAACATAGTACTATAAATACCATAAATACTATTTGTTACCTGATCTAAAATTCCTTGAAATACCGATAATAACGGTAATACTTTAAATACTATATGTACTAAATTATAAGGAACATGTGGAAGCGGTAAAAAGTATAAAAATTGCTGTGGAAAGTATTAGATTTATAAGGGTTTGCGAAGCATAGGTTTTTGAAAAAATTATAAAAAACCCCTAAAAATATGTGCTCAAACAGTGTACAAAAAATTTAATTTGTTCCCAAAAATGCCCAAAACTTCGCAAAATCAAGGGTTTCCTACGGGAACATTTTAAGTTAGCAAAAATTAATATAAGGAGGCAACTAAATGAATGTTGTAGGAACTATGTTTTTTAAAAATGAAAAGTTGTTAATAGATAAACCAAGAAAAAGACCAACATATCAGATGATTGGAGGAAGAGTTGAAACTGGTGAAACACCTTTAGAGGCAGCAATTAGAGAATGCCATGAAGAATTAGGTGATTATTCAGCTTTTGATGATAAATTATTTGAATTAGTTATGGAATTTGATGAAATTGCTACGAGTGATGGCATTACACCTATTCATTTTTATGTATTTAAATATAATGGATTTTTAAAAGGAAAATTATCTACATCAGAGGAAATAGAAAGTTTTTTATGGTATGATTCTTCTTATGGAAATGAAATTTTATCTAATACATTGAAAAATGAAGTTGTTCCATATTGTTTAAAGAAAAAACTAATTAAATGAGAGAAATAAGTTGATAAACAATATAATTATATAAGGTGACTAACTATTAAAAGTCAAGATAATTTTAATAGTAAGTTATAAATTGGAAAGAAACCCATGCCAAAAAGATT
>CANQAK010000033.1 GCA_947589495.1 uncultured Bacilli bacterium
TTTTTTCTAATAATATCTATAATTTTTCAAAATAAAAGACAAATAAGTAATTTTTTTACCTATTTGTCAACAGTCTGCAAGAAGAGGTCTAACTCTTCTTTTCATATGTTTAAAAATTTAGTAAAATATAAGTGGTGTTAATATGATATTTAAAGTCAAGTATGAAAAAAATAATTTGTTTTTAATGTCAACAATATTAATATTGTGTTTATTTACATGTCTTTTTTGGTTAATTTTAACTAAATATATTTATGCTTTAATCTATTTTGTTTTAACTATTTTTATTGGTTATACATATTATTTTACCAATTATGAATTAAATGATAAATATTTAGTTATTAAATTAGGATTTATAAAAATTAAAATTAAATATAATAATATTTGGCAAGTACAAAAGAAAGAAAATTATCTTACGCTCGTTTTTCATCATTTTAACATTAATGTTTTTCCTAAAGAAAAAGATATTTTTATAATAAAGTTGCAAGAGAAAATTGACAAACAAAAATTCGTTTTATATAATAAAAAATAATAGGAGTGTAAAGTATGTTGTTATATATAATTATTGGTTTATTAGTTATTGCTATTATTTTATTAATTATTTTAATTGCTAAAAATAATGGAGGACGTTTTTTAATAGAAAGAATAGGTCGTCTTGATACAAGTTTAACTAAAGAAATTGGAGATTTTAAATTAAATTTTAGTAAAGATTTACATAGTGATTTTGAATCTTTAAATAATAAAATAGAAAATAAGCTTAATTTAATTAATGATAGAGTTAATAATAGATTAGATGAAAATTTTGAAAAAAGTAATAAGACATTTATGAATGTCTTAGAAAGACTAAATAAAATAGATGAAGCTCAAAAGAAAATTGATGGTTTAAGTACAGAAATTGTATCACTTCAAAGTGTTTTAACAGATAAAAAAACTAGAGGAACTTTCGGGGAAGTTAATTTAGAATATATTTTAAATAATGCGTTTGGTTCCTCATCAAGTGGTATATATAGTATTCAACATAAACTTAGTAATGGTTGTATTGCTGATTGTCTTTTATATGCTCCATCTCCTTTAGGTACTATTGCTATTGATAGTAAATTTCCTTTAGAAGATTATCAAAAAATGGTAGATAAAAATAGAAGTAAAGAAGAAAGAAGTTTTTTTGAAAAGAATTTTGTTAATGATGTTAAAAAACATATAAGTGCTATTAGTGAAAAATATATCGTTCCTGGAGAGACAAGTAACGAAGCTATTATGTTTTTACCAGCTGAGGCAATATTTGCAGAAATAAATGCTTATCATCCTGAATTACTTCAATTTGCTTATAGTAAAAAGGTTTGGATTACAGGACCAACTACTTTAATAAGTACTCTGTCTATTATTAGTATGATATTAAAAAATATGGAAAGAGATAAATATGCTAAAATAATTCATGCCGAATTAGATAAATTAGGAGTAGAGTTTAATAGATATAAAGAACGTTGGGATAAATTATCGAGAAGTGTCAAAAGTGTTAATCAAAGTATTGATGAATTACATACAACAACTGAAAAAATTACTAAAAGATTTGCAAGCATTAAAAATGCAGAGATTACTGAACTTAAAAATAATGAATTAGAAATTAATTATAAGGAAGATGAAGAAAATGAAAATATACTTAATTAGTAATAACTTACTAGTAGAAGGTTTAAATTATGAAAATAAAGATAATTTAGAAACTATTAGAATGGTAAGAGCACTTAGTATTAAGGGTGAAGAAAAAGCCAAAGAAATAAGTAAATTAAGTGTTTTAAATAATGTTGAAAAAATATATTCAAGTTTTTATAGTAGTGCAATTAGTAGTGCTAAATATTTAAGTTCACCTTTAGAATTAGATATTTATATAACTGAAAAATTAAATGATTGTAAAGTAGGTTTATTAGGAAGTAAAAATATGAAAATGGTTAAAGGAATGCAAGATCATGAATTTAGTTATAAACTTCCTAATGGAGAATCTTTACTTGATGTAGGTAATAGAATAAATAATTTTGTTAATTCTATAAAAACGAAGGGAGAAAATGTTGCCATTTTCACACATAAGAGAGCTATTTTAGGTTTTTTATTAAAATATGGTAAAGTTGGTTATAATTTAGATGATAATTTAATACTAGAATATAATGGAAAAATTATCTACGATGATAGTGAAAGTGATTTTGATATCTATGAGATAACTTTTTCTCTTAATAAAATTGTAGATATTAAAAAAATTTAAAAAACCGTTAGTTGTTTTTACAAGTAAGTTATGTTAAAATAAAACCAAGTTAAGCAGGTTGGTTATATGAAAAAAATTTTGCTAATTTTTATAAGTATTTTAACTTTTTTTATTGCTTTCAGTGAGGTACATGCTGCAAGCGCCTGTGAAATTAAGGGTGTTAAAGAGGTAGCAAAAATTGTTTATAAAGAAGTTGGGGGAGGGTTTGCTAAAACTCCTGAAGATAATTTTTTTGCTAAATTATCAGTTGCTAGTGTAGTTGTTAATCATGCCTATGATAAAAAAGGTGATAATTTTTATGAAAAAATAATGGAAATGACTAATGGAGAATATAATGGTTATTCAACATATCGTAATAAAACCTTTGAAGAAGTAGTTCCCCAAGAGTTACGTGGAGAAATTTTATATGTTTCTGCTTTAGTTTTAAGTGGTAAATATAATTTTCCTAAAGAAATTATTTATCAATGTTCAAAAGATATTTTAGAAGGCGATGGAGCTCATGAATTTATGCATATTGATGCTCAAAATCCTCAAGTATCTTATGATGTATATTTTGGTTATAGTAGATTTTATACTTTATCTGATGAAGATGCCTTTGGTAATAAGGTTTCTACAAATGCTAATTATTACAGATCTCTTGCTAAAAGTCTTCAAAGAACAAATTATGAAAGTTTTAATTCAAGTGATGTTTGTAATTTAGTTAAAAATATTAAAGGTAGTGGCAATAGTAGTGGTGATGATGATAAAACCCATACTAATATAGATGAAAATAAACCAGATATTGTTCATACACCAACTTCACAAAGATTAGATTATGATAATATTTGTAAAAATGAAGATATTAAAAATGCTTTTATGATTGTTGGAAGAGTAGTAAGTATTTTAAAAATAGTAATTCCTATAATAATTATTGTTTTTGGAATGATTGATTTTGGTAAATCTATTGCATCAGATGATGATAAATCTTTATCTAAAGCAGCAATTATTTTAGCTAAAAGATTTGTGGCAGGACTCATTGTTTTCTTTATTCCAACCATCATTTACGCTATAATAAATACTATAGGAGTATCAAAAGGTATAGCCGATGAAGAAAACACTAGTTTTGGTGGTTGTACAAAATGTATTTTTAAAGTTGATACATGTAGTTAAATATTAAAAGAAGGTTGATAAAATGAAAAAATTACTAGTTATATTTGGGTGCTTTTTAATCATTTTTTTAAATATTAATACAGTTCATGCTGAATGTGATTTAGATTCTGCTAAAGAACTAGCCAAATTAGTATATAAAGAAGCAGGAAGTGTTGTTAATTCTGATTCAGATAAAAGTTTTTTTGGTAGACTTGGAGTTGCAAGTGTAGCATTAAATGTTGCATCTACTAAAAGTGGTAGTACTTATTATGAAAAACTTAGACAATTTACGGGATATGAATCTCCTCGATATAATCAATATATTAATAAAAGTTTTGAAGAGGTAGTACCTAAAAATAGACAAGGAGAAAGTTTATATATTGCTGCCTTAGTTTTAAGTGGTAAATTTAACTTTCCTAAAGATATGACTTATCGTTATACTAAAGAACAAATAGAAAGTGCAGGTTTACATGTATTTCAAGAAGTTAAATCAGTAAATCAATCATCAGGTAGTATATTTTTTGGTTATGCAAGTTTATCAGATACAGATATATTTGGAAATACTGTACCTAAATATTATAAAGCGTATTATGATGCGGCTGGAAATTTAAGAAAAAGTAATTATGATGAATATAATTCTGATGATATTTGTTCATTAGTGGGAGATTCTAAAAGTGTTACAGATACATTAAACGATGAAGATGATGATGAAGAGGAAGAAGAATTTACTCCCGATTATGATGAATCTTATGAAGATGATGATAGTTCGGGTGATAAAACTCATAGTGATTTAGATAAAGATAAAAAAGATATAATTGTTGATCCAACTGATCCAAGAGTGGATTATACTAACATATGTCAAAATGATGGTGTTAAACAAGCTTTTAAAATAATTGGTAAAATAATTAGTATTACAAAAATAGTTGTACCAATGATATTAATTGTTTTAGGAATGATTGATTTTGCTAAAGCTATTTTTGCTCAAGATGATAAAGCAATTAGTAAAGCTGCAATGTCTTTATTAAAAAGATTTATTGCAGGTATTGTAGTTTTCTTTATTCCAACCATTATTTATGCTATTTTAAATGGTGTTGGAGTCTATGAAAGAGCAGAAGATGCTGAAAATGGAAAATTCTGTGAATGTAGTGAATATTTATTTACAAATGCTTGCAAATAAAAAACAATACAATTAATTTTTCTTCTTGTATTGTTTTTTCTTTTACTCAGTTGTGTCAATTGTTATCCATTCAGTTGTACCACAAACTGTACATATTTGCGGAACTAAAACTTTTTTACCTTTAGGTAAATCAATTTTTTTCTCTAAAGTTACACAAAGTAGTCCCGTTTCCTCGTCAATATAGCATCTTCCTTGTATTTGACTTTCTTGACATTTACTACAACCAGGTTTTTTCATATTCAAATCTTCACCACTAATATTATGTGTAAAGTTACTGTAATTATTCACTCAAATAATGTATAATAGAATTGGTGACTAAAATGGAATATAATATAATTGCAAGAGTAAGTAATAGACATGTACATATAACTAAAGAAACTTATGAAAAACTTTTTGATGAAGAATTAAAAAAGAAATATGATTTAAGTCAGTTTGGAGAATTTGCATCAGAACAAGTATTAACCATAAAAAGTGATAAAGGAGAAATTCCTAATGTCCGAATATGTGGTCCTTTTAGAAAATATAATCAAATAGAAATATCAAAAAGAGATGCTCGTTTATTAGGACTAGAGCCACCCGTAAGAAGAAGTGGTGATTTAAGAGGAAGTTTAAAAATAAAACTTGTTACACCAAAGGATTGTGTAGAAACAGATGGATTAGTTATTGCTAATAGACATGTACATATGTCTAACATTGAAGCTAAATATTATGGTGTTCAAGATAAACAAATTGTAAAAATAAAAATTCCTGGAGATAAAAGTGGTATAGTTGATGCAGAAGTTAAAATTACTGACAATGGTTTTTATGAATTTCATGTAGATACTGATGATGCCAATGCTTTTTTAATAGAAGATAATGATTTAGTAACGATGATAGTAGATTAAATAATTTGAGGTGGTGAATTTAAATTGGAATGGAAAATAGGCAATGTTAAAATAAAAAATCAAGTAGTTTTAGCCCCAATGGCTGGTATTACAAGTACTACATTTAGAAAAATTTGTAAACAAATGGGAGCAGGTTTAGTAGTAGCAGAAATGGTTTCTGATAAAGCTCTTATTTATGAATCTAAAAAAACATTTGATTTATTAAAAATGAGTGAAGAAGAAAGACCTATATCTCAACAAATTTTTGGAAGTGACCCTGATACTTTAGCTTCCGCAGCCAAAATAATTGAAAAATATATGCATCCAGATATTATTGATATTAATATGGGATGTCCTGTTCCTAAAGTAGCCATCAAAAGTCATGCAGGAAGTAGTCTTTTAAAAGAACCAGAAAAAGTTAGAGAAATTGTTTCATCAGTTGTTAATGCTGTAAATATTCCCGTAACTGTTAAAATAAGAAGTGGTTGGGATGAAAAAAGTATTAATGCTCCTTTAATTGCTAAGGTTTGTGAAGAAGCTGGAGCTAGTGCTATTTTTATTCATGCAAGAACGAGAAGTCAAGGTTATAGTGGCTCCTCCGACTGGAGCATTATCAAAAAAATAGTGGAAACCGTAAAAATTCCTGTAATTGGAAATGGTGATATAAAATCTTGTTATGATGCTAAAAAAATGTTAGAAGAATGTGGTTGTACTGCTGTAATGATTGGAAGAGCATCTTTAGGTAACCCTTGGCTTATCAAAGAATGTGTAGATTATTTAGATAAAAATATTTTACCAACAGAAATAAGTATAAAAGAAAGAATTGATATGATTTTATATAATATTGAAGAAATAGTTAAAGAAAAGGGAGAAAAAATAGGTATTTTAGAAATGCGTACTCAAATTATGTATTATTTAAAAAAATTACCTAATACTAAAAATTTAAAATTAAAAATTTGTGCGTCTTCCACTAAAGAAGAACTAATAAATTTAATTAAAGAATATCAAAAAGAAGTAATGGAGTAATAATGGATTTAAAGAATATACAAGATAATACAATTATTATTTGTGAAAACAACTATAAAAATAAAATTTTACAAGAATTAGAAAATCAACATCTTTTTTTAAATATAAAATTTTTTACTAAGAAAGAATTTTTACAAGAATATATTTTTAAATATTCAGAAGAAGCTATTTTTTATGTTGTAAAAAAATATCAAATAAAAATAGAAGTAGCTAATATATATTTAAAAAATATTTATTATATTGATGAAGTAAAAGAATATAAAAGTCCAAAATTACAATTTTTAGCTAATTTAAAAAAAGATTTAATTTCTAATAATTTACTAGAATATAATTATGAATTTAAAGATTATATTAGTAATTATCATATTTTAATAATAGGTTATGATTATTTAGAGTTATATGAAGAAGAATTATTTAATAAGTTAAATGCTTTAATTATAAAAGAAAATAGTTATTTTCCTAAAAGGGAAGTAATTGAATTTAATACGATGGAAGAAGAAGTAAATTATGTTGCTTATGAAATATGTAAACTTTTAAGTAAAGGAATAAATATAAATAAAATAAAATTAATGAATGTTAGTGAAGAGTATTATAATTTACTTGAACTTAAAATGGATTTTTATAATATTCCTTATAAAAATCCTTACAAAAGTAGTTTATTTGGTAACCAAATAGTTAAAACATTTATAGATAATTTAGAAAAAGGAATAGATATTGCTTTAAATAAAATTAAAAATATAAATAATGATATTCTTCTTAAAGTATTAAATATATGTAATAAATATGTTTTTATTAAAGATATAAATATTAAAAAAGAATTTATTATTCATGATTTAAAAAATACTTATATAGATAATTTTGATTTAAAAAATTATTTAGAAATTATTTCTTTAGATAGTCTTGTATTAGATGATGAATATGTTTTTTTATTAAACTTTAATAGTGGTTATATACCTAAAAGTGTTAAAGATGAAGATTATATTAATGATTTTATAAAGGATGAAGTGTGTTTATATAAAACAGTTTCTATTAATAAAAAGATTAAAGAATACACTATAAATAAAATAAATAGTATTAAAAATTTAGTTATTACTTATAAATTAAAAGATTATAAAAAAGAATATTATCCATCACCACTTATTGAGAATATGCACTTAAATATTGTTAAAAAAGATATTAATATTAAAGAAAGTTATTCTAAAATAAATGATTTAATTAATTATGCTAAAGAATTAGATAGTTTAAGAATATATGGAAGTATTACTAATAATTATTATATTTATAAAAATACTTACAATAATATTTCTTATAATAGTTATGATAATTCTTTTAAAAATATTAATATAGAAAGTTTAAAAGAATATTTAAATGGTAAATTAACTTTATCATATAGTTCCCTAAATAATTATCATAAATGTTCTTTTAGATATTTTTTAGCTAACATACTAAAATTAGATAAGTATGAAGAAAAATTTGAGGCATTTATTGGTTCTTTATTTCATGATGTTTTAGAAAAATGTTTTAATAATACTTTAGATGTTCAAGAAGAAGTAAATGCCTACATAAAAAGTAGTAATAAAATTTTAAATAGTAAAGAAGAATTTTTTGTTAATAAAATAATTGATGATATAAAGTTTGTTATTAATTCACTAAATACTCAAAAAAGTTATATAAGTTTAGATAAAGCTTTATATGAAAAAAATATTGTTATAGATAAATCTAAAGATTTTAAAGTAGAATTTGTAGGGTTTGTAGATAAAATATTATATAAAGAATTAAATGATCAAACTTTAGTAGCAGTAATTGATTATAAAACAGGTTATATAGATACATCTCTAAACTATGTTCCATACGGAATAAACTTACAATTACCAATTTATTTATATTTAATAAAGAAAAGTAATCTTTTTAAAAATCCAATCTTTGTAGGGTTTTACCTTCAATTTATATTATCACAAGATATTTTAAGAAAACCTAATATAACTTATTTAGAACAAAAATTAAATAATTTAAAATTAAATGGTTATTCAAATGCAAATATTCATAATTTATCTTACTTTGATAAAACTTTAGAAAATAGTCAATTAATTAAAGGTATGAGTTTAAAAAAGGATGGTAATTTTAAAGAACATGCTAAAGTTTTAAATGATAGAGAAATAGAAAAATTAATTGAAATTACAGAAAATAAAATAGATAAAAGTATAGATAATATTTTAAATGGACAATTTAATATAAATCCTAAAAAGATTGGTTTTGAAAAAAATATAGGTTGTGAATTTTGTAAATTTAAAGATATTTGTTATAAAAAAGAACAAGATTATGAAATTTTAGATGAAATAGATTCTTTGAAATTTTTAGGAGGTGATATTGATGCCTAAATGGACAAAGGAACAATTAGATGCTATAGAAAAAACTAATACAAATATTATTGTTTCTGCTGGAGCAGGTTCAGGTAAAACTGCTGTATTATCAGAAAGAGTAGTTTATAAATTAAAACAAGGAATTAAAATTAATGAACTTTTAATATTAACTTTTACTAATGCTGCTGCAGAAGAAATGAAAAATAGAATTAGAAAAAAAATTAGTGAAGAAGAAAGTATAAAAGATAATTTAGATTATTTAGAGAGTTCTTATATAACTACTTTTGATTCATTTACTTTGTCTTTAGTTAAAAAATATAATTATTTATTAAATGTATCTCCTAATCTAAGTATTATTGATGAAGGAATAATTGAAAATTTAAAAAATTCCATCATTGAAGAAGTATTTATGGAATTATATGAAGAAAAAGATTCAAACTTTTTAAAATTAATTAGTGATTTTGCTATAAAAAATGATAATTTAATTAAGAAAGCTATTTTAAAAATAATTAATAGTATTAGTTTAAAAAGTAATAGTGAAGTGTTTTTAAATAATTATATATCTAACTATTTAAGTGATGAAAAAATTAATGAATATATAAAAGAATATTATAATTTATTAAAAGAAGAAATAAATAATATAGAATCTCAATTAATTATTTTATCTAGTGAGTCTTATATAGATTATTCAGTATCTATGAATCAAGCTTTTGAAAAATTATTAAATGCTAAAAACTATGATGAAATATTAAAAAGTATTAATATAAGTTTACCAAGAAGACCTCGTAATAGTGAAGATATTAAATTTATAAAAGATAATATAGATAATTCTTTAAAAAATTTAAAAAGTTTTTTAAGATTTAATAGTGAAGAAGAAATTAAAGAAAGTTTTTTAATATCTAAAAAATATATTATTACAATTATAGAAATAATAAAAAGATTTAATAAAAAATTAAATAATTATAAAAGTAATACTGATTTATATGAGTTTACAGATATTGCTATAATGGCAATTAATTTATTAAAAGAACATTCTTATATTAGAGAAGAGTTAAAAAATACTTATAAAGAAATATGTATAGATGAGTATCAAGATACATCAGATTTACAAGAAGAATTTATTAATTTAATTGAAAATAATAATGTTTATATGGTTGGAGATATTAAACAATCTATTTATGGGTTTAGAAATGCTAATCCCGAAATTTTTAAAGAAAAATATAATAAATATAATAATTTTGATGGGGGAATTAAAATAGATTTATTAAAAAACTTTCGTTCTCGTAAAGAAGTTCTTGATGGAATAAATAAAATATTTAGCCTTATTATGAATGAAGAAATTGGAGGGGCTGATTACACAGTATCACATCAAATGCTTTTTGGTAATATGTTATATGAAGAAGAAAAAGAAAATCAAAATTATGATTTAGAAATACTTAATTATGATGTTGATACTTTAGAGTATACTCAAGATGAAACAGAAATCTTTATAATTGCTAATGATATTAAAAATAAAATAAAAAATAATTATAAAGTTATAGATAAACATACTAATAAATTAAGAAATGTTCAGTATGATGATTTTTGTATTATTATGGACCGAGGTAAAACTTTTCCTCTATTCAAAAAAATTTTTGAATATTTAAATATTCCTTTAACTATTAATGAAGTACAAAAATTATCTAATGAAACAGAGATATTACTTTTAAATAATCTTTTAGGACTTATTATAAATATTTCTAATCATGAATTTAAAGATGATTTTAAATATAATTTTGTAAGTGTATCACGTAGTTTTTTATTTGAATATAGTGATTCATTAATATTTGAAATTATTAAAAATAATTCTTTTAAAGAAACTACTGTTTTTCAAAAATGTGAAAAAATAAGTTCTAAAATAAATGAATTAAATAATTATGATTTACTTAAAATGATTTTAAAAGAATTTAATTTTTATGAAAAAATAATTAAAATTGGTAATGTTGAAGAAATAATGATAAGAATTGATAATTTATTAACAATTTCTAAAAATTTAGAACTTATGGGTTATACTCCTCAAATGTTTAAAGAATATTTAAATAATATGAAAGAAAATAAAAGTGAAATAACTTATAAAATTTTTAATAATAATACCAATAGTGTAAATATTATGAATATTCATAAATCTAAGGGATTAGAATTTCCCATTTGTTATTATTGTGGTTTACAAAAACCATTTAATACAAGAGATATTAAAGAAAGATTTACATTTGATAATAAATATGGAATTATTACTCCATTTTTTAAAGAGGGAATAGGTTCTACTATTTTAAAAGATTTACTTAAAAATAAATATAATATTAATAATATTTCTGAAAGAATAAGACTATTTTATGTAGCATTAACTAGAGCTAAAGAAAAAATAATTATTGTTTCCCCTTTAAATAAAGAAAGAGATTATATTAAAAATATTGTTGATGATAGTATACGTCAAAAATATAATTCTTTTTTAAGTATTTTAAATTCTATTTCTGCTAATTTAGAAAAATATATAAAAAATATTGATTTAAGTAATATAGGTATAACTAAAAATTATTTATATGATATAGAAAAAGAAAGAGTATTAAATAATACTACAAAAGATATAATAAATGAACATGAAATTAATATTAATAATACTTTAATTAAAGAAAATCATGCTTCTAAAACAGTTAAAGATCTAATTAGTTTAGAAGAATATAATATGTTAAAAAAAGGTACTCTTATGCATAAATATTTTGAACAAACAGATTTTTTAAATATTGATATTAATAATCCATATTATAATGTTATAAATAATTTTGTTAAACTTTTAAATATAAATAAAAATACTAAAATATATAAAGAACATGAATTTATATATGAATATAATAATAATTTATATCATGGTATTATTGATTTAATTTTAGTAGAAGATGATGTTAAAATAATTGATTATAAATTAAAAAATATTGATGATCATAAATATATAGAACAATTAAAAATTTATTATAATTATATAAAAGATAAATTTAATAAAGAAATTAAAGTATACTTGTATAGCATTTTAAATGCTGAATTAAAAGAGATAAAAATGTAAATTAAAATTAAAAAAAAGGATTGTAATACATAAAAAAATCGAGTATAATAAATATAGGAAGTGTGATATTTCACACAACCTAATTTATTTTGAGGTGTAGTTTACAAATGGAGGAAGTATTTTAATTTATCTATTAAAATAATAATAGACAGAATTATTATTATTAATAACAATAACTTATTTAAAGTTTTTCTTTCATAACCGTCTCACCTCTTTTCCGAAGAAACAAAAATGAGAGAGTTTTCGCTCTCTCATTTTTGTATGAGAAAACCCCTAGCTAGCAATTAGAATGACGTCTTTTAATTTGTGTAAAATAAAGTACAATTTTTAAAAGTTAACAAAAAAGTTAACAACAAAATAAAAATTGAAACTTGACTCCGGGGGGGGTATTATATAATAATCCTATAGAATAGTAGAGTTAATAAATATGAGTAAGTTATTAACAAAAAGAAAAGGTGAATTATATAATGGAGAAGAAAAAGATAATAGTGTTAGCACTTTCAGTAATATTAATAATGTCAATGTATATGACATATAGAACATATGAAAATAAACCAAAAGAATTACCAGAAGAAAAAGAAAAAATAGAAACAAAGAAAAAACAATTTGCCATGTATATAAAAGAAGGGGATAATTATGTAGAATATCATGGAGATGAGGGAAAAGAAAATTTATTTCCAGAAGGATATAAATTAAATGAAGAACAAAGTAGATGTGAAGATATAGATGGAAATACAATAGATGACATTTCATTTGATACAGACACAAATAGTATAACAATAACAAGTAATAAGACATCTTATTGTTATTTATATTTTGATGAAGTACCACAAACATTACAAACACTACAAAGTCAGGCAGATAGTGGCTTAAGTACAGACTTAGTCGGAGGAATGTATAGGTATCAAGGAAGTAGTGTAAATAACTATGTATGTTTAAAACAAATAGGTACAGCAGGGTGTTCAGATAAAAGTGATGAAATGTATCGAATCATAGGAATAACACCTGAAGGAAATATTAAAGTAATGAAACAAACAAAATATAGCAAAAATGGAGAAACATCATTTAGATGGAACACAAATTATACTGATTCAACATGTGGAGAAAATGGCTGTCCCGAATGGCCAGAAAGTGAAATTTTTCAAACATTAAATGGAAATAGTAATTCATTTCTAAGTAAATTAAACAGTACAATAAAAGAAAAAATAGAACCACAACAATGGTGGTATGGGGATATACATTCTGATTTTGTAGGAACATTAAATGCAGATGAAGTATACCAAGTAGAAATAGGCCAAAAAGAGACACAATATTACAATGCACAAGGAGAATTAGTAACAGATCAAAAATGGAAACAAATGACTGATACAGCACCAATAGGATTAATATATTTACATGATTATTATTACCAAGCAAACCAAGTAAGTTGTCAAGCTATAAAAAATAAAGATTATGCAAATTGTATAAGCCAAGGTTGGATGCATCAAACTAACAATGATGGTTCTACTTTTCCCGAATGGACTATGTCGCGCCATGGTCGGTATGATGATCGTGATAGTAGCTTCTATGCGTGGCATGTAGATTCGTATGGACGCAGCAAAATATATAGCCCCAGTAATGGGGGATATGTTCGTCCAGTCTTCTATCTGACGTCCGAAGTAGATTTAAGAGGAGCAGGATCAATAGATGATCCATTCTACATAGCAAGCTAGAAATATATAAATAATTAGGAGTCTAAATGCAGAGAAAAAAATTAATAAAATGGGGAGTTGTAATATTATTAGTAATTGTATTAAT
>CANQAK010000034.1 GCA_947589495.1 uncultured Bacilli bacterium
GCAAATTTCTTTACTTATTCACATGAAAAAAAGATAGTTTTTGTTTTTTCTATCTTTTTATGTCTGAATAGTTACGAATTTTTATTAGATTAATAGAAAACATACTTGTTAAAAGTGTGATTTTATGTTATTATGTATTTGTCAAGGAAACTTGCATAAAATAAAAAAGGATACATTTGACTGCATGAATCAGATGTTATCCCTTATGGAGTGCATCTGAAATCAACGATTGTTGAAATCAGATGCTTTTGCTATTTTAGAAGTAAAATAATTACAACTAAGAATAGTAGCAATATTATAATAAATTGAGAAAATTCTCTTTTTGTCATAAATACCACCACCTTTCACTTATCTTTTGATAAATAAAAAGGGAAAGCATCTGATATATTTCAAATGTATCCATAAGCATTATATCAAACATTTGTTCTTTTTGCAATAATATTTGATATTAAAATAGCAATTAAAAAAACATACTTGTTTAAAGAATGATTTTATATTACTATATTAAGCAAGAGTAATTTTTTAATTAGAATAGGTAGGCAGAAAGTTACAAAATGGAATATAAAGAATTTGCAAAATACTATGATAAATTTTATCAAAACAAAAATTATGCAGAAGAAGTTAAATTTTTATTAAATTTTATTAACAAAAATGATCATGTATTGGATGTTGGATGTGGTACAGGTATTCATGCTTCCTTGTTACAAGAGAAAGAAATTAATGTTGAAGGATTAGATATTAATTTAGAAATGTTAAATATTGCAAAAACACGTTTAAAATCTAATCTTTATTTACAAGATATATTAAATTTAAATATAAATAAAAAATATGATGTGATTATTTCTATGTTTGCGGTAATAAATCATTTAAAAGGTACAAAAGAGTTAGAAAAATGTCTTAAAAATTTAAAAAATATTTTAAATGATCAAGGAAAGATAATAATTGATTTACATAATCCTCAAAATTCAGGTCATAAAATTGATTGTGTAAATGATATGACTAGAAAAATGGAGTGGAATTATAATAAAAATACTAAAATAGAAGAAAGTAAAATTATATTTGAAATTGAAGGTAAAAAATATGTTGATCATCATACTTTTAGAATTTTTACAATTGAAGAAATAAAAGAATGTTGTAAAAAAGTGGGATTAATTGTAAAAGCTGTATATGAAAATTATAATATAAATAAATATGGCACAAATAAATCAAAAAATTTGCAATTTATTATATATAAAATTTAATATAATTATGGTATATATTAATTAAAATAACATAGAACTTTACTAGTTAAAATAGTATATTTACATTAAGGACTACAAATTTTGTACATTTTGTGGTATAATTATATAGACGCCAATAATTTTGGCGAGTGTTAAGAGGAATTTAAATGAAATTAAATAAAGAATTTAAAGAGTACACTAGGGATATATTAGAAAATGAAGATTTTAAATTATTAAAAAATGATAGCCACCATGGTACTAATAGATATGATCATTGTAAAAGAGTATCATATTTAAGTTTTTTAATATCTAAAATTTTTAAAGGTAATAGTGAAAGAGCAATAAAAGCTGGTTTATTACACGATTATTTTCATGGAACTAGTTCTTATTTAGAACATCCTAGTATTTGTGCTCTAAATGCAAAAGAACATTTTAATATAACAGATGAAGAAGCTGAAATAATAAAAACGCATATGTATCATTATGCATTAGTTCAAAAATTAAATCCTTTTAAAGGAAAAGAAGATAAAAAAAATGCTAAAGAATATCGTCCAACTTCAAAAGAAGGAGTAATAGTATGCGTATCAGATTTATTAGTTTCTATATTTGAATGTGGAATTTTTAAAGTACGTTATAATGCATGCTTATATATTTTATTTATTATAAATTTAATGAGATATTAATATGGACTTAGAAAGTTTGTTAATAAATTCTGATAGGTATGATTATAAGTGCTTTGATGAATTAAAAAGATTAATTAGAGAAAATGAAAGTTTTCGTAATATTTTAATAAAAGGTTATGAAGAAGGTAAAATAACTGGCTTTTCAGAAGAAATATGGGATTTAATTCATTCTCAAAATATCAGGAATATTCCTAATTTTGAAGATGTTTTTCGTGATGGTGCTAATATTGGTTATTGTACAGTTGCATCTAAACAGTTAAGTTATTCTTTTAATGAATGTATGTTGTGTGGAGGAATGCTGCCTATTTTAAAAGGTACTAGAAATTGTCCTGATGGCAGTCATACTTGGTTATTAGTAGATAAAAAGGTTATAGATACAACTTTAATGTTAATAATTGATGAAGATTATTCTAAAAAAATGGGATATGTTGAAGAAAATCGTTATAATCCTAATAATGATTCTATATATTTAAGTACAAAATATTTTACATTAGATAAAACAATAACAAATAGAAATAGGTGATAGAATGAATTTAATACCAACTCATGTTGGAATAATCATGGATGGTAACGGTAGATGGGCTACTGAAAGAGGAAAAGAAAGAAGTGAAGGGCATAAAGAAGGGGGAAAAACTCTTGAAAAATTAGCCCTTTATGCTAAAAATTTAGGTATTAAAGTATTATCAGTTTATGCTTTTTCAACAGATAATTTTAAAAGAAGTCAAAAAGAAGTAGATTTTTTGATGAATTTATTAATTTATTATTGTAATGAAAAGTTAAAAAGAGTTTGTGACGAAGGAATTAAAATTATTTTTAGTGGCAGAAGAGAAAATTTAAGAGATGATGTTTTAAAAGCAATGGATGAAATTGTTAAAAAAACTGAAAAAAATAATGCTGCTATCTTAAATATTTGTTTAAATTATGGTTCGCAAGAAGAGATAGTAGATGCAACTTGTAAAATTGCTGATTTAATTAATGAGGGTAAATTAAAAAAAGAAGATTTAAATAGAGAAAATTATTTTAAATATTTATATCAAGATTTACCTCCTATTGATTTATTAATAAGAACGGGAAAAGAGCATCGGTTAAGTAATTTTATGTTATATCAATCTTATTATGCTGAAATTTATTTTGTAGATACTTATTTTCCAGACTTTTTAGAAAAAGATTTTGATGAAGCTATTCTTTATTATAAAAATCGTGATAGAAGATTTGGAAATGTTAAAAATAATTGAAATTAATTCTTAAATAAATTATAATCAATTTAGGAAGTGTTAAATTATGGATAAAAGAACTCTTGTAGAATTTGTTACTGCTTGGTTTTTAGTAGCATGTGGAAGTATAATTATGATTTTACCTATTTTTAATATAGTTAATGTAAAAACTATTTTTATAATTATTATTTCCTTATATGGAATTATTCATATTATAAAGAATCTTTTAATTTTAAATGCTAAAGATTATACAGGATTTAGTACTGCTTTAGCAAGTATAGTTGTTTTAGTATTAGCAATGTTTTTAGATATTAATGATTCACCTTGGAATTTAGCATTAATCTTATTTATTTGGATTATTTTAATGTCTTTAACTAAATTAAAAGAAAGTGATTATTATCATGATCGAAAAAATAAATTATGGGAATTAAATATTGTAACATTAATTTTATTTATTATAACAGGAGTTTTAACTACTATAAATTTATATTATACAGGAGATATTCAAATATTAGTATTAGGTTTCTTTTTTCTAATAAATGGTATACTAGATTTAATGGATCCTTTAGTAGCATATATAATAACAAAGAAGAAATAACTTCTTTTTTTTATTTATTTATGAATTTTTAATTTTTATATTTCATATAGTTTAATTGTAAAAAGAAAGGAATATAACAAATGGAAATTTTAAAAGTATCTAGTAAATCAAATCCAAGTAAAGTAGCTGGTGCTATTGCAAATATTTATAGAGAAAAAGGAAGTGTTGAATTACAAACAATTGGGGCAGGTTCTTTAAATCAAGCTATAAAAGCAATAGCAATTTGTAGAGGGTTTGTAGCTCCAACAGGAGATAATTTAGTAGTAATACCAGCATTTAATGATATAACAATTAATGGAGAACAAAAAACAGCTATAAAATTGATTGTGGAAACTAAATAATATAAAGAAAACAGGCTTATAATTAGTCTGTTTTTATTTGTTTACAATAAAGAATGCTATATAAAGGCAAGTAGCTATAATGGCAGTTGATATTAAAATAATGGTTGTAAATCCTGCTTTACCAAATTCATTTAATAAATCATTTTCATCTTCTATAGGAATAAAGTTATCATTCTTAAGTACAAGTTTTGGGTATTTACTTTTACCACTGTTTAAAGATTCAGAATGCTCATTAATAATGTTTTGAATTAAAATACTGGGTTCTGTATTAATAAAAGAAGGATCATAAGCAGTATAAATAGGAATACTTAGTAAGTAAGAAGTCATTTGTAATTTGTCATTACCATTTAAAACATCATCATTAATTTTCAAATAGTTTTTAACGTAACCATTTATAAAAGTTTTTTCCTGCTCAGTAAGTGTATTATTATGTAATAGTTCTAACATGTAAATTAAATTAATTATTTCATGAGGATTTAATAAAAAAATATTAGTATTTAATTTACTTAAATCTGTATATTTAATTGGAACCATGTATGTACCATTATAATTTAAAATTAACATATTATTTTTAATAGTAAAATAATTTAATGTTTCATAAGTATTTTTAGCATTTTGTAAAAATAATTCATTATCCATATTATCCACCTATTATAATAATTTTAACAAAGTAAATAATAAATTACAATTGTTTTTCAAGAGTTTTTATTGTATTATTTAAAAAGGGGATGCAATATGAAAAGAAAATTAGATAAAGATTTTATTGTTTGGTTATCTAATAAAAAACATGAAAATGAAGAAATGTTAAATTTTAGATTAAAGTCTTTTGAGAAATTTTTAGAATTAGAAAATCCTACTTTTGGTCCAAAAATAGAAATTGATTTTAATAAAATAAATTATTATAAAAGTGATAATGATTCATTAGAAAGTGATTGGAAAAAAGTTGATACTCGTGTTAAAGATACTTTTGAATCATTAGGGGTAATAAATGCTGAAGAAAATTATTTAGATGGTGTAACTAATCAGTATGAAAGTGAAGTAGTTTATCATAAAAGTAAAACTGATAAAAATATTATATTTACGAGTACAGATGATGCTTTAAAAAAATATCCTGATCTTTTTAAGAAATATTTTAATAATTTAGTAAAATATGATGAAAATAAATATACAGCTTTAAATGGAGCATTGTGGAGTGGAGGATCTTTTATATATATTCCACCACATACTAAATTAGATAGACCTCTTCAAAGTTATTTTCGAATAGATAGTGAATCTTTAGGACAATTTGAAAGAACAATTATAATTGTTGATGATTATAGTAGTTTAGAATATATTGAAGGATGTACTGCTAAAAGTTATGCTAATTCATCATTACATGCTGGAGTAGTAGAAATTTATGTAGGACGTCATGCTGAATGTAGGTATTCTACTATTCAAAATTGGTCTTTAGATGTTTATAATTTAGTAACAAAAAGAGCTATTGTTCTTGAAGGTGGCAAAATGGAATGGATAGATGGTAATATTGGAAGTAGTGTTACTATGAAATATCCTAGTTGTATTTTAAAAGGTGATAATTCATCAGGAAATAGTTTATCTATTGCTTATGCTAAAAAATGTCAATCTCTTGATGCAGGAGCTAAAATGATTCACCTTGGTAAAAATACAAGAAGTAATATAGTTAGTAAAAGTATTGCTGAAAATGGTGGAGTAAGTAATTATAGAGGACTTGTTAAAATAACTAAAAAGGCCATTAATTCTTTTGCTAAAGTAAAATGTGATACTTTAATTATTGATTCAAAGTCTAGTAGTAATACTTATCCTACTAATATTTTAGAAAATGAAAGTAGTACTTTAGAACATGAAGCTACTATTTCAAAATTTAGTGAAGATAAACTTAATTACTTAATGAGTAAGGGTTTAAGTGAAGAAAAATGCAAAGAATTATTAGTATTAGGATTTATTGCTGATTTTAAAAAAGAATTGCCAATGGAATACGCTGTAGAATTAAATAGATTAATTAAAGATTAAATTACTAAATATGTTATATTTGGTAATTTTTTTTGACCATTTTTATAAAAATTTAGTTAATAATATGAAATTAATTTATAGATAATTGGTAATTAGGTAAATAGATAAAAATATGTTAATCTTTAGAAGAAAGGAGGAACATATAAGAGTGAATAATGTTATATTAGTTGGTAGACTTACAGATAATCCAGAAATTGTTGAAGTTGAAGGAAATAAAAAAGTAACAACAGTCATTTTAGCCGTTAACCGTAATTTTAAAAATATTGACGGGATATATGAAACAGATTTTATTCGTTGTATATTATGGAATGGTGTTGCTTCTAATACAACTGAGTATTGCCATGTTGGGGATGTAATTGGCATTAAAGGAAGACTACAAACAAGCAAATACGAAGATGAAAATAAAAAGATTCATTATGTTACAGATGTTATTGCTGAAAGAGTTACCTTTTTATCAACTAATAAAAAAGAAAAAATAAAAGAAATAAATGATGAAGAAAATAAAGATAATAATTAATTTTAAATAAAATGTCTAGTAATTATTACTAGGCAGTTTTAAAGTTTATAAATAATTAGAATAAAAATAATAAAGATAATTATAATTTAATAGGTGAGTTATGAAAAGTCTTTTTAAATATATAGGAATAATAACTGTATTTTTATTTGGATTTTATTATACTGAAAAAATGAGTAATATTGTTGTTAATAATAGTAGTTTAGTTTCCCAAATAAATGAAAACAGTAAAGATTATAATATATCGCCGGTAAGTGCAATTATTGAAGATAATTATATTATTCCAGGATTAAATGGTTATTCTGTTAATGTTTTAAAAAGTTATAATAATATGCGTTTTTTAGATTCTTTTAATCCTTATTATTT
The DNA here is from genome assembly GCA_947589495.1 of uncultured Bacilli bacterium. GTDB lineage: Bacteria > Bacillota_I > Bacilli_A > RF39 > UBA660 > SIG200. Next base: position 6,965 of record CANQAK010000034.1, read on the forward strand.
AGAATATAATGAAGTTACTCCAAATGTCTCCTTAGAAAATAATAAAGATAAAATAATTAAGTATGGAAATCAAAATAAAAATAGTGTTTCTATAATTATAGAAAATAATCAAGAAATAATTGAATATGCAAAAGAAAAGAAAATAAAAATAACAAGATTAATAGATCATAATAGTTATGATAAATTATCTTATTATGAACAAATAAATAATGATTATGAACAATTTAATAAAGTAGAAACAATGCTTAATAATGCAAATATTAATAAAAATATATGTTTTATTAATAATAATATTTTAGATATTTGTAAAAAGAATAAAAAATATTTAGTAGAGGCTAGTTTAACTTTAAATAATTATAATTTATCTAATATTAAAGAGAGTATTAAAAATGGTTATATTATTTATATAAATGATAAAGTTAATTTAGCGGATTTTAAAATACTTGTAAGACAAATATATTATCAAGATTTAAATATAATATATTTAAGTGAACTTATTACAGAACAAAGAGCTAATTAGAGATTGATTTTTATCTCTTTTTTTGTTATAATTTAACTACTTAAAGAACTTTTAGAAAGAGTGATTAAATTGAGTAAAATTAAGATTTTTGGCTTGGGTGGACTTGCTGAAAATGGGAAAAATTGTTATATAATTGAAATAGATGATAAAATTTTTGTTTTTGATTGTGGATTAAAATATGCTAATTCTAATTTATTAGGTATTGATTATATAATGCCTGATTTTAGTTATTTAGTAAAAAATAAAAGAAAAGTAAAAGGTATTTTTATTACTCATGGTCATAGTGAAAATATGGGAAGTATTTCTGATTTAGTAAAAGATTTACCTAATGTAAAAATATATGCTACTAAATTTACAAAATTTGTTTTAAATGAATATGGAATACAAGATAAAAATATTATAGAAATAAAACCTCATCGTAAAATTAATTTTGAAGATAATATATCTATTTTTCCTATATCAGTTTCTCATAGTATTCCTGATGCAGTTATGTATGTAATTAATTCTAAAGATGGAGCCATTTGCTATACTGGAGATTTTGTAATTGATCCTACTATGTTAGGTTCTTATGATATGGATTTAGGTAAAATTGCTTACATTGGTAAACAAGGTGTTTTATGTATGCTTTGTGAATCAACTTTTTCTGAAAAAAAAGGACATACTTCTCCTAATCATCGTTTAGAAGATTATTTTAAAGATATTGTTAAACATAATGAACATCGAATATTATTTTCTTTATTACCATATCATTTATATACCATTACAGATATTTTTAATGCTGCTAGAAATACTCATCGTAAAATAATTATTATGGGTAAAAAATTACAAAATGTTGTTAATTTTGCAATAAAAGAAAAATATTTAGAAATAGAAAATGATATAATTGGAGATTTATCTAATATAGATGATGATAATTCTATACTTTTAATAAGTGATGAAAGAACTAATCCATACGCAAATGTTAGTAAAATATTACATGGATATGATAAATATATAACTTTAAAAGATTCTGATTCTATTGTTTTTGCTGAACCAAGATATGATAGTAATGAAAAAACTTTAGTAAAATTAGAAAATGAACTTGCTAAATTTGGTTGTAATATAATAAATTTACCTCAAGATAAAGTTATTTTACATCATCCATCTAGTGAAGATTTAATGTTAATGATAAAACTTATTCAACCTAAATATTATATGCCAGTAAAAGGGGAATATCGTTATATGGTTAATAATGCTAATTTAGCAAATAAATTAGGAATTAAACCAGAAAATATTATTTTAAAACAAAATGGTGAAATTGTAACTTTTGAAAATGGTAATTTAGTAATTAATAATTCTAAGATTAAAGTTAATGATATATTAATAGATGGTAAATCATCTGAAGATGTAGGAGAACTTGTTATAAAAGATAGAGAAATGCTTTCGGAAAATGGTATAGTTTTAATAAGTGCTACTATTTCTAAAAAAGATAAAGTTTTATTAGTAGGTCCAGAAGTTACAACAAGAGGATTTATTTATGTAAAAGATTCTAAAGACTTAATTGAGGAAATTAAAAGTATTTGTGAAGTAATAATTTCCAGAAATATTACTCCAACATTTGTAGATTACAATAAAATAAAAGTAGAAATAAGAGAAGAGTTAAGTAATTATTTGTATCAAGAAACAGAATGTAAACCAATGATTATTGCTGTAGTACAAGAAGTATAAAATAAAAAAAATCATCCATAATATTGTTAGGGTGATTTTTTATGAAAAAGAATATGAGTGAAGAAGTAGAGTTTTTAAATTATATTTATAAAAATGCAGAAATGGGTGTCATTGGTATTGATGATGTAATTGTAAAAACTGATGATGAAAAATTTGAAAAGATTTTAAGAAGTCAAAGAGAAGAATATGTAAATATTTGTAATGAAGCAGAAGATATTTTAAAGAAATATGGTAAGCAAAATGAAGAAGTTGGACTTATGGCTAAAATGAGTTCAAAAATGATGAGTGAAATGTCTTTATTAAAAGATAATTCTACAAATACCATAGCTAAAATGATGGTGGAAGGTTCAAATAAAGGTATTATTGAAATTACTGAGAAAATTAATGCATATAATAATACTGATGCAGAAATAGTAGTTCTTGCAAATAAATTAAAAGCAACTTTAGAAAAAAATATTGATGAATTAAAAAAATATTTATAAAAAAAATAAAGCAATAGTATAATTTTTTATAGTTTTTTTATTGACATTTATTGGTTATTTATATTATACTATTGGAGTAATGCCCGATTAGCTCAGTCGGTAGAGCGCACGGCTGTTAACCGTTAGGTCGTAGGTTCGAGTCCTACATCGGGCGCCATTTAGAATATAACTTCCTTTATAGGAAGTTTTTTTGTGGTAAAGTATGCTACCTCTTATTTAAGTTTTTTTACTCGATTTGTAAAAAATTCATAATTAAATCTATCATAATTTCTTTTTCTTTAGGATTACTTTCTGCTATTAATAAAGTAATTGAAGTAAGAGTATTGTTATCGATAACTTGTTTATCTTCTTTATATAGTATTTCATTAACTTGTAAAAAGTAAATAAATATAGTAGCGGCTATTCTTTTATTTCCATCAATAAAAGCATGATTTTTAATCGTTAAATATAATAAATTAGCTGCTTTTTCTTCAATAGTAGGGTAAACATCTCTTCCACCAAAAGATTGATAAATATCGTTTATTATGGACTTAAAATTATTATCTCTTTCTAAAGCAAACAAACTACTTTCATTGTTAAATCTTAATTTATTTATAATATTCATACATTCTTCATAAGTAATTATTTTTTCACTCTTTTTTCCATTTGCTTTTTTTAATGTTTTATGATCATAATCATCTAGTAAACCAAGTGCTTTAGAATATTCATTAATAACATTTAATATTTCTTTTGTTTCATCACCAGTAAATCTTTTATTACTTCTATTAGCAATATCTATTAATTTAACAGTTTTTTCTAAATATTCTAATCTTTTTTGATTAACCGCATAGCCTTTAATCATATAATCTTTTAATATTTTGTTAGCCCATTTACGGAAAATAATACCATTTTTAGATTTTACACGGTATCCAACACTAATAATTACATCTAAATCATAAAACGGAACTAATTGTTTAACACCATCAACACGCATTTTTTGCGTGTTGTTATCTTTTTCTAATTCTCCATCTTTAAAGATATTATTAATGTGTTTTCTAATTGTCTTTTCATCTTTACTAAATAGAACAGCCATTTGATTAGCACTAAGCCAAACTGTCTCATCTTGCATATTTACTTCTAATTTTACATTTTGATTTTCAAATAATACAATTTCATTTTTCATTTTTTCACTTCCTATTCTAAAAAATTGTTTATCACTTTCAAAAAATATTATAAATGAAAATTTTCATTAAAGCAAAACAAAAATATGAAAATATGTATAGTTTATTTATTTAATTTTGTACAATAATTTAGAAATACAAATGTATTGTAAGCAACACAAAGCATAAATTATTTGTAAAAGCAATTCTGATTTATGAAGATTTTTTTTATAAAATAATTTAAAGTAAACTTCTGGTATGTTTAAATATTTATAAATAATTGTTATAGTTTTTTTTAGAAAGGAGAAAAAATATGAATCAAGAGAATATAGGAAAATTTATTGCAGAAGTAAGAAAAGAAAAAAAATTTACCCAAGAAGAACTTGCAGAAAAATTAGGAATTACTAAAAATGCAGTAAGTAAATGGGAAAGAGGTTTATGTTTAATGGATATGTCCTTATTAAATCCCCTTAGTGAAATATTAGGAGTAAGTATAAATGAAATACTTGCAGGAGAAAAGATTGAAGAAAAAGATATAGAAAAGAAGAGTGAAGAAAATATTATCAAATTAACAGAATTGGTAGATTTAAAATCCATGAAATATGGTATTATAGGAATGGCTTTATTTTCTATAATTTTAATGTTAATTTCATTTTTTAAAGATATTCCTTTGCATAATATTGTTAATTTATTATGTGCATATAACTGCATAACATTTTTAAGTCGTTATAAAATAAGAAAAGATAAAAATGATTTATTTATAGGAATAATGTTTTTTATAGCGGTTATTTGTAATACAATTGCTTTTATTTTATCTTAATTATTAATAAAAATTGTAATCTATTTAGTGACATTTTTTAATAAATTTGATAAACTAAAACAAAGAGGTATTTATGAAAAAAATCAGTATCTATAATATGTTGTATATTTTTATCTTTGCTAGTATTATGGGTTGGATTATAGAAGGACTTTGGACTTTAATTAAAAAGGGTGTGTTAATTAATCATTCAGCTGTAGCAATTGGACCATTTAATTTTATATATGGAATATGTGCTGTTATTTTTACAATACTTTTATATAAATATAAAGACTCTTCAATAATAAAATTATTTTTAATATGTTTTTTAGTCGGAACAATTTATGAATATGTAAGTAGTTTTTGTATTGAACATGTATTGGGTTTTGCTCCTTGGGATTATTCTCAAAAATTTTTAAATATTAATGGAAGAGTTTCCTTACTTTATTCTTTTTGCTGGGGAATACTTGGTGTTTTATGGTTTAAATTTTTAGAACCAAAAACTATGCAATTAATTGAAAAAATAAATGTTAATGTAGGTAAAAAAATATTGATTTTTTTAGTAATTTTTTTAATTTTTGATGTTGCCTTTACTTTTAGTGCATTAAATAGAGCAAGAAATTTAGAAAAGGGGATTGTTGCTCAAAATAGTTATGAAAGATTTTTAGATAAAACATTCAATAAAAAATATTTAAAAAATATGTATAATAATCGTTGGTAAAAAAAGAAGGCTAAATGCCTTCACAGACTGTTGACAAATAGGTAAAAAAATTACTTATTTGTCTTTTATTTTGAAAAATTATAGATATTATTAGAAAAAA
>CANQAK010000035.1 GCA_947589495.1 uncultured Bacilli bacterium
TTAAGTCCTTTTAATTATGTAGGAAATCCTACAGTTTTATTTGGACTTTTTCTTACATTTTTATAGTACCATTAACAGCAAATAAAACAGCAGATGGGATATGGATGATAGAAACAGGACAAACAAATAGCCAATATTATCCAAAGAAACAAAAGGGAAGTTTAGAAACAGGAAAGTGGACAAAAATGAATAAAACAGCCAAAATAGGGTTAATATATTTACATGATTATTATTACCAATCAGCAACATCAAATAATTGTCATTATGATGGAGGAAAATATGAAGAATGTATGACAGGAGGCTGGATGCATATGAGAAATCAAACAAATGAATGGACCATGACGCGTAAGGGTCGTTGGAGTTCCTCGGATAATACCTTCTATGCATGGTGTGTGGATTGGGTTGGCAGTGCCTCGGGCGGTTACGACTTGCATAATACATTTGCGGTACGCCCAGTCTTCTATCTGACGCCTGATATAACTTTAGTTGGAGAAGGAACAACAAAAAATCCATTCTACATAGCAAAATGATAAATAAAAAATAATTACCTAAATAGAAATTGGTAATTATTTTTTTAAGTTTACTAGTACAAAATGCAAAGTTAACAGTAAAGTCAACAACAAAATAAATTTTAAAACTTGACTCCGGGGGGGGGTATTATATAATAACCATATAGGATAGAGAAGTTAATAATAGTGATTAAGTTATTAACAAAAAAGAAAAGGTGAATTATATAATATGGATAAGAAAAAGATAATAGTGTTAGTACTTTCAGTAATATTAATAATGTCAATGTATATGACATATAGAACATATGAAAATAAACCAAAAGAATTACTAGAAGAAAAAGAAAAAATAGAAACAAAGAAAAAACAATTTGCAATGTATATAAAAGAAGGGGATAAATATGTAGAATATAAAGGTCAAGAAGGAAGTGAGAATTTATTTCCAACAGGATATAAGTTAAATACTGATAAAAGTAGATGTGAAGATATAGATGGAAATAAAATAGAAGATATCTCATTTAATACAAATACAAATAGTATAACAGTAACAAGTAATAAAACATCATATTGCTATTTATATTTTGATTTAAAAGTAATAACTCCACAAGAATTAATCGAATCAAGAGAAAGTGATGAAGGTTTAAGTGATGAACAAGTGGGAGGAATGTACCGATACCAAGGAGAAGGTGTAAATAACTATATATGCTTAGGAAGTATAAACCAAACAAATTGTGAAGATCAAAGTGATAACATGTATCGAATCATAGGAATAACATCTGAAGGAAATATCAAAGTCATGAAACAAACAAAATATACAGATAGTAATGGAACATATGAATTTGCATGGAATACAAATTATACTGATTCAACATGCGGAGACATTGGCTGTCCAGAATGGCCGAATAGTGAACTATATAACACAATAAATGAAACATTTTATGGAACATTAGACAGTACAATAAAAGAAAAAATAGAACCACAAAAATGGTGGTATGGGGATATGCATAATGGTTTTGTAGGAACATTAAGTGCAGATGAAGTATACAAAGTAGAGACAGGACAAATGGACACAAAATACTATGGACATAGTTCAAATGATAAAGCAGAAGTAACAAATCAAAGATGGACTCAAATGAATACAGAAGCACCAATAGGATTAATATATTTACATGATTATTATTATCAAGCAAAACAGGATAGTTGTCATAGTACAAAAAATAGTAGTTATGCAAATTGTATAAGCCAAGGATGGATGCACATATCAAAAAATGGAGGAACGTCGGTAGATAATGAATGGACCATGACACGGTCCGGTCGACCCAGCAAAGAAGGAAATGATTTTGGTGCGTGGTTAATCAGGAATAGTGGGTATAGCGGTCCAAATGCCATGTTCCAGGGTTTCTTAATACGCCCAGTCTTCTATCTAACAAATGATATAGAACTCCAAGGAGAGGGAACATATAATAATCCATTCTACATATCTAAATAAAAGTAATATAAAAATGCTTAGGTAAAACTAAGTATTTTTTTAGTAAAATTTTCCAATTTTAAAACAAATGTTTGTTTAAATTGAAAATTTTTGCTATAATAATTTTGGTGATACTTATGGAGTTAAAAGAAAAGTTACAAATTTTATCAGATAGTGCAAAGTATGATGCATCTTGTTCATCAAGTGGAAGTACCAGAAAAAATAATGGGGGTTTTGGTAATACACATTATGCAGGTATTTGTCATTCTTTTTCATCTGATGGAAGATGTATATCACTTTTAAAAATTCTTTTAACTAATGCATGTATTTATGACTGTAAGTATTGCCCTAATAGAAGAAGTAATAATATTAAAAGAGCAATTTTTACACCAGAAGAAATTGCATATATAACTATTAATTTTTATAAAAGAAATTATATAGAAGGTTTATTTTTATCATCAGGTATTATTAAAAATCCAGATTATACAATGTCACTTTTAATTGAAACAATTACTCTTTTAAGAAATAAATATCATTTTAATGGGTATATTCATGCTAAAGCAATCCCGGGAGCAAGTGAAAGTATGCTAAAAAAATTAGGAAGTTTAACAGACAGATTAAGTGCTAATATTGAGCTTCCTACTAATGAGAGTTTAAAATTACTTGCTCCGAACAAAAAAGAAAATGAAGTATTTAAAATAATGAATTATATAAAAACTAATAGAAATAAAAGTTTTGTACCAGCAGGTCAAAGTACTCAAATGATTATTGGAGCTTCTAAAGAAACTGATTTAGAAATTATGCAAAAAAGTGAAAGTATGTATAATAATCAAAAATTAAAAAGAGTATATTATTCAGCATATGTTCCAGTAAATAAAGATAGTTTATTACCTAGTATAACTATACCACCTTTAAAAAGAGAAAATAGATTATATCAAGCTGATTGGCTTCTTCGTTATTACAATTTTAAAGTAGAAGATTTACTCGATAAAGAAAATCCTAATTTTAATATTTTAATAGATCCTAAAGCATCTTGGGCATTAAACCATTTAAATGAATTTCCAAAAGAAGTAAGTAGTTGTAGTTATAATGATTTATTAAAAATACCAGGAATAGGGGTAATTTCCGCTAAAAGAATTATTAAAAGTCGCAAACATTTTAAATTAACTTTTCAAGATTTAAAGAAAATGGGAGTGGTATTAAAAAGAGCAAAATATTTTATAACTTGTGGAAATAAATTTTATATAGATTACTCTTATTTAAATAAACATTTTATAGAGACAAACTTAAGTATAGAAGATAAAATAGTTAATATAAATAAAGAAGAAGTTAAACAACTTAGTTTATTTAATTATGAATAATATTTATATATATAATGATAGTTTTATAAGTTTGTTAAATTTAATAAAATGTTTATTTAAAAATAAAATTAGACCTTATAATATTAAGAATACTTTTTATAATAAAAATATGTTTGATAATATTATTAAATTAAATATAGAAAGTGATGAAGAAATAATTAAAGAATTTATTAATATATTTAATACATATAATTTTAAATTAATATATAATGTTTTTAATTCTAATGAAGAAAATAAAGAAATTATAATATATTATTATTTACTTAATTATTTTAAATATAAAGATAAATTAGGAATGATGCGTAATTTAAAGTGTGTTAGTGAAACTTTAAGAATTAGTGAAAAAATAGGAAGAGAATGTCATAAATTTAAAGGATTTACAAGATTTAAAGAATTAAAAAATAAAGTTTTATATGCAGAAATAAATCCAGACAATAATATATTATATTTATTATCAATTCATTTTAAAAAAAGACTTAGTAATGAATATTGGTGTATTAAAGATATTAATAGAAATATTATAAGTATATATAATAAAGAAGATTTTGAAATTATTTCAGGAAATAATATAGAAATATTTAAAAATAATTTAAGTAGTGATGAACAAAATATAAGTGATATGTGGAAAGATTTTTATAAAATAGTAGGTATTAAAGAAAGAAAAAATGAACGTTGTCGAATGAATTTTATGCCTAAAAAATATTGGAAAGTACTTACAGAGATGGAGGAAGAAAATGAAAAAGATAGTATATGGAAAAGAGTTACAAGAGAAAATAGAAGAGGCAATTAATATGTTAGTTAATCCTGTTAAAAGTACTTTAGGACCAAAGGGAAGTAATGTAATTATTGATCACTCTTTATTTTCTCCATTCATTACTAATGATGGAGTTACTATTGCAGAAAATATTCAAAGTGAAGATGAAGTTATTAATACTATTTTAGAACTTGCTAAAAGTGCTTCTGTTAAAACAAATGATAATGTTGGAGATGGAACAACATCTACTTTAGTTATTTTACAATCTTTAATACATGAAGGAATAAAATTAATTAATAAGGGTTATAATCCAATTATATTAAAAAAAGAATTAGATAATATTTGTAAAGAAATTATTGATTTATTAAATAAAATGAAAATTAAACCAACTAAAAAAGATTTATTTAATATTGCTAAAATATCTAGTAATGATTATTTAATTGGAAAAACAATAAGTGATGTATATAATACGGTAAAAAATAAAAATGCTATAAGTATTAAAGAAGTAGATGATTTAGATGTAAAAGTTAAATATTTAAAAGGTTATACTATAGAATCTAATTTAGTATTTAATTACTTTTTGAAAGGAGAAAAAGAAGTTTTTTATAATGAACCATATATTTTACTTAGTAATTTTAAACTAACATCTATTGAAGATATAGCAAATATTATTAATTTTATTATTCAAAAACATGAAACATTAATAATTATTGCAAGTGATTTTAATAGTAATTTTATTAATGATATAAATGAAATTAATTTAAGTGGAGAATGTAATATTATTTTAGTTAATACTCCAGAATATGGTATTAATAGAGAATTAATTTTAGAAGATTTAAGATGTATTAGTAAATGTAGTATAGTTAATAATTTAGATACTGTTACTATAGATTTTTTAGGTAAATTAGAAAGAGTAATAATAAATGATGAAATAATTACTTTTAATTTTGAAAATAATGATGAAGTAAAAAATTTACTTAAAAATTTAAAAAAGAAGAAAGATGAATTTTCTTTGAAAAGAGTAGCAATGTTAGAATATGGAACTGCAGAAATTTTAGTCGGGGCTCCAACGGAGGTAGAAAGAAGAGAAAAAAAGATGCGTTTTATTGATGCCCTTTGGTCTATTAATGAAGCTAAAAAGGGTATTCTTCCAGGAAGTGGTATTAGTTTATGTAAAATAGCAGAGTCTCAAAAAAATACAACAGATGTTTTAGAAATGGTAAAAATATCATTGAAAAAACCATTTATACAAATTATGGAAAATGCTGCCCTTGATGCAAAAGAAATTTATACATATATTAAAAATAATAATTTTGAAGTTTTATATAATGTTGGAAAAGATAAATATGAAAATTTATTAGATACCGAAGTATATGATTCTCTATCAGTAGTTATAAATGTTATTACTAATGCATTTTCTATTGCAGGAATGTTACTTACAACAAATTATCTTATTATTAATGAATATGAAAATATTTCTATAAAAAATGAATTGGAAGAATAATATAAAAAATTTTGAAAATACTAAAAATATCTTTTATTAGAATTGACTAAAAGAATTACTTGTGTTAAACTATAAAAGTAATTCTTGGTATGGAGTAGTACTCAAGAGGCTGAAGAGGCGCCCCTGCTAAGGGTGTAGGTCGGGTAACTGGCGCGAGAGTTCAAATCTCTCCTGCTCCGCCATAAAGAAAAATATCCCCACTAAGTGGGGTTTTATAATGAAATAATATATTGATAAATATATAAAAATATAGTATATTAATATTAGGAAGCGTGATATTTCACGTCACCTAAAATTATTGTTTTAAGGACGTTATCCTACTATAAGGACGACGTCTTTTAATTTGTAAAAATGTAAAGTTAACAACAAAATAAAATTAAAAACTTGACTCCGGGGGGGGTATTATATAATAACCTTAAAGAATAGAAGAGTTAATAAATATGAGTAAGTTATTAACAAAAAAGAAAAGGTGAATTATATAATATGGAGAAAAAGATAATAGTGTTAGCACTTTCAGTAATATTAATAATGTCAATTTATATGACATATAGAACATATGAAAATAAACCAAAAGAATTACCAGAAGAGAAAGAAGAAATAGAAACAAAGAGAAAACAATTTGCAATGTATATAAAAGAAGGAGATAAATACATAGAATATCATGGAACAGATGGAAAAGAAAATTTATTTCCAACAGGATATAAGTTAAATACTGATAAAAGTAGATGTGAAGATATAAATGGAAATAAAATAGAAGACATTTCATTTAATACAGATACAAATAGTATAACAGTAACAAGTAATAAAACTGCATATTGTTATTTGTATTTTGATAAAGTGACTCCTTTAACAAAATTAAAAGAGCAACAAAATAGTGGATTAAGTGAAGGTTTAGTCGGAGGTATGTATCGATATCAAGGAGCAGATACTATAACTGAAGATAAAGTCAAAAATTATATATGTTTAAGTGAAGTAGGATCAAATAATGGATGTGGATTAAGCGGAACAAATGATAAATTGTACCGAATCATAGGAATCACTCCAGAAGGAAATATCAAAGTCATAAAACAAACAAGATATGGAAGTACATATCAATGGTGGAGTAATTATGAAACAAACAAAAAGTGGCCAAATAGTATAATATTTAGCAGGCTAAATGATACATATTATAATACATTAGATAAAAATATACAAACTAAAATAGAACCACAAAAATGGTATTATGGAGATATTGGAATAGATTATATGGATTCAGGCATTACATCAGAAGAAATGTATCAAATAGAAACAGGTCAAGTAAATACAAAATATTGTGATCCAATAACTGGAAAAGAAATAACGGATGAAAAATGGACAGAAAGAACGAACTCACAACCCATAGGATTAATGTATATCCATGATTATGCATACGCGGTGGGCAGTGAAGGGCATAGTACAAGTTGTCATACAAATTATAGTACATGTAAGGATAGTTGGATACATATGAGTAATAATGGAGGAACATCATCAGAAGGTGAATGGACCATGTCGCGAATAGGTCGAGCTTATATTCAAAACAGTTTCTTCTATGCGTGGTTTGTGACAAGAACGGATGGCGATGTTCACTTGATGGGAACATGGGGTGAGGCTTCAATGCGTCCAGTCTTCTATCTAACGTCCGATGTAAAATTAGAAGGAGAAGGAACATATAGTAATCCATTCTACATTGTTCAATGAAAAAATTAATAATAATTTAAATTATTAATTTTTTCTTGTCTAAAAGCATATAATTTGATAAAATATTTTTGGCTTTATAGTCAAATAAACATTAACTTTTAGTACAGGCCGAGTGCTTAAATAAATAAGTGGTTGCTGTATGTTTAGAAAGTTAAGAAGAAAAACGAAAGGAAGAGTGATTTTATATGGCCGTAGTTTCTATGAGTTATTTATTAGAAGCTGGAGTTCATTTTGGACATCAAACTAAAAGATGGAATCCTAAAATGAAAGAATATATCTTTACAGCAAGAGAAGATATATATATTATTGACTTGCAAAAAACTCAAGAGTTACTTGAAGTAGCTTACAATGCAATTAAAGAAATTGCTGCAAATGGAGGAAAGTTCTTATTTGTTGGAACTAAAAAACAAGCTTCAGAAGTTTGTGTAGAAGAAGCAACACGTAGTAAATCTTTCTATGTAACTGAAAGATGGTTAGGTGGAACACTTACAAACTTTAGAACAATTCGTCGTCGTGTTAAACGTTTAGAAGAAATTGAAGCAATGGAAAAAGATGGTAAATTTGAAGTATTGCCTAAAAAAGAAGTTATTGGACTTAAAAAAGAATATGATAAATTAAACAGAATTCTTTGTGGTATTAGAGATATGGATAAATTACCTCAAGCTTTAATAGTAGTAGATCCTAAAAAAGAATATAATGCTGTTAAAGAAGCTAGAAAATTAAAAATACCTGTATTTGGAATAGTTGATACTAATGGAGATCCAGATGATGTTGATTATGTAATTCCAGGTAATGATGATGCAGTACGTTCAATTAAAGTAATGATTGGAGTATTAAATAATGCTATTTGTGAAGCAAATGGATTAGAATTAATTGATTTTATTAGTGAAGAAGATAAAAAAGGAGCTTCTAAAGAAGAAGTAAGAATGGAAGAATTAATAAAATCAGAAAAATTTGATGCATCTAAAAAAGATGATTCTGTTGTAGAAAAAGAAGATAAAGAAGAAAAGAAAAACTATAAAAAAGAATTTAAAAATAAAGAAAGTAAAACTACTAAAGATGAAGTAGTAGAAAAAAAAGAAACTAAAAAAGAAGAAAAAGTAACTACAAAGAAAGAAGATTTAAGTACTAAAACATTAGCAGAGCTAAAAGCTTTAGCAAAAGAAGCTGGTATTAAAGGTTATAGTACTATGAAAAAAGATGAATTATTAAAAAATTTAAAATAATTAATAAAAAGGAGGAAATATTATGGAAATAACAGCCAGTATGGTTAAAGATTTAAGAGAAGCATCTGGAGCAGGAATGATGGATTGTAAAAAAGCTCTATCTGAATGCAATGGCGATATGGATGCTGCAATGAATTATTTAAGAGAAAAAGGTATTGCTAAAAGTGCTAAAAAAGAATCAAGAATAGCAGCAGAAGGTTTAGCGAATATATTTATTGATGGTAATAAAGCAGTTATATTAGAAATTAATTCTGAAACTGATTTTGTTTCTAAGAATGCTGAATTTATTGAAATGATTGAAATAATTGGTAAATCTTTACTTAAAAGTGATGCTAAAACTTTAGAAGAAGCAAATGAAGTAGAAACACCTAATGGTAAAGTAAAAGATTATATTATTGAAAAAGTAGCTAAGATTGGAGAAAAATTATCTTTAAGAAGATTTGAAATAGTTACTAAAAATGATGATGAAGTATTTGGTAATTACTTACATATGGGTGGTAAAATAGCAGCTTTAACAGTATTAAAGAATACTAGTGAAGATGTTGCTAAAGATGTAGCAATGCAAGCAGCAGCTATGAAACCATTATATTTGAATATTGATAGTGTTCCTGAAGATGTAGTAGAAAATGAACGTAAAGTTCAAAAAGAAGTTGCTATAAATGAAGGTAAACCAGCAGATATTGCTGAAAAAATGGTTGAAGGTAGAATTAAAAAATTCTACAAAGAAATTTGTTTAGTAGAACAACCATTTATTAAAGATGGGGATTTATCAGTAGCTAAATATGTAGCTAACAACGGTGGAGAAGTAATAAAAATGATTCGTTATGAAGTAGGCGAAGGTATGGAAAAAAGAAATGATAACTTTGCTGAAGAAGTAATGGAACAAATAAAAGGTAATTAATATTAAGAAGAAGCAATAAATAATAATGCTTCTTTTTATTTTACTAATTTTTTGTAAAACACATCTGTTGTTATTGACAAATTAAGATAGATAATTTATAGTTATATTAAGAATAGATGTTATAAATACCGTAAGTCGTTACAATGTATAAAAGGTAAATAAATTATACATAATAGGTAGTAAAGGAGAAGGGTTAAGTTATGAAAAATAAACTTAATACAAAAAATAGAATATATATAATATTAATAATAGTAATACTAACAATAGTAAGTAGTATCTTTTTAATAAATAATAAATTATCGGATAATAAAGCACAATTAGATGAAGTAAAATTAAAAGATATAAAAGATAATAATATGTTTGCTATTATGGTAAATGATGGTAGTGGAAAATATACATCAAATGATCAATTTCCAGGGGATGGTTATAAATTTAATAGTGAAAAATCAGGATGCATGGATAATAATAACGAGTTAATACCAGATAGTTTATCCTTTGATGAAAAAGAACAAAAAGCAATAGTAAATACAGGACAAACATCATATTGTTATTTATATTTTGATGAAGTACCACAAACATTGCAAACATTACAAAGTAAAGCCGGTAGTGGTCTAAGCACAGATTTAGTTGGAGGAATGTATAGATATATAGGAACAAATGATGTAGTAACAAATAATTACATATGTTTGAGTGGAGTCGGTTCAAATGGATGTGGAACAAGCGGAACACATGATAGTATGTATCGAATCATAGGAATCACAGAAGAAGGAAATATAAAAGTAATAAAACAAACAAAATATAATAATACAAATTATGCATGGAACACAAAATTTGATGAAAATAATTCAAATACAACATATAAATGTGACTTAACAAGTGGATGTCCAGAGTGGCCAAATAGTGAAATATACACAACATTAAATACAAATTTTTATAATAGTTTAAATGATGGAATACGAAGAAAAATACAGGAATGGAACTGGTGGTATGGAGATATAGAATATAATTATGCAAAAAATTTAACAGGAGATGATTTATATAAAATAGAAACAGGTCAAAAAGAAAGTCAATATTATGGAAAATTACCATCAGAAAAAGGAAATGCAATAACAACAAAAGAATGGGACGAACAAAAAACAGGCAATATAGGATTAATGTACTTACATGATTATTATTACCAATCAAATGAAAATGGATGTCATAGTTCAAAAGGAGAAAGTGGATATAATAAATGTAGAGATAATGGATGGATGCATTTAGCACAAAATGGAAATTCATCAGACTATGAATGGACCATGTCGCGTGTAGGTCGGGATAGTATCTCGAGTGCTTGCTTCCGTGCG
This sequence comes from uncultured Bacilli bacterium, assembly GCA_947589495.1. GTDB lineage: Bacteria > Bacillota_I > Bacilli_A > RF39 > UBA660 > SIG200. Next base: position 10,780 of record CANQAK010000035.1, read on the forward strand.
TGGGGTGTGTATCCGGACGGCCGTGTCAACTACGACGGTTCGTACGGTAAGTATGCGGTACGCCCAGTCTTCTATCTAACGTCTGATATAGAATTAGAAGGAGAAGGAACAACAAAAAATCCATTCTACATATCCAAATAAAAGATTATAAAAGTATGAATATTAAGGAAAATATTTATACTTTTTTCTTTTATAGGCTCTAGAAAATCTAGTGGGGAGATAAAAAATACCATATAGAAAATCTAGTGGGGAGTTTTAATAAAGAAACTACACAGCCTAGTGGGGAGATAATGAAAAATTATCTCTCTTTTTTTGATGTATAATAAAAAAGCAATTTTTAATAAGAGGAAAGAAGGAAAAAAATTGAATGAAATAGAAAAATT
>CANQAK010000036.1 GCA_947589495.1 uncultured Bacilli bacterium
CAAGTACCTTAAACTCTTGTATTTACTTACCAAAATAGTCATTTCTTCTATTTTTGGATTTAACCGATACCTCCATGTCCAGCATCAATAACTATTGTTCTACCTGTTAAGGGAAGCACAGCTTCAACTTTTAAAGAATAAAAAATTAATACCCCAATAAAAAAAGTAAATAATACATAAAAATATTTCTTCATACTAAATATTATTGAATTTTTTTATTTATATGTGTTAATAACTTGATAGTTTTCAACAATTTTTTCAAATGATATAGCACAATTAGCAGGACTAGGGGAATAAAGCAAATTAGCTTCTATATTCGTATCTTTTAAAATATATTTATTATATAATTCTTGAGCTTTTTTACCTGTTACATATATTTTTTTAATATTAGAATTTTTAATAAGCCACATAATATCATTTGCTTCAACATTTTTTATTGATGAATCTGAAGATTTATTAATTTCACAACTTTGAACAACATCCCATAAAGCAATTTTATGTTTTGTTAAAAACTCTTTTTTATCCTCAATAGAAGAACCAATATTTTCATTAAAGATTTTTTCTAAAATTTTCCAAAATCTATTTTGAGGATGCATATAATAAAATCCTAGTTCTCTTGATTTAACTGAAGGCATAGTACCTAATATTAAAATTTCACTATCTTTTTGATAAAAAGGTTTAAAAGTATGGTATACTTTTTGCATATAATCACCTAAATCTCTTTATTATTTATAATTCCATAATCCTAATTTTCCATTAACTTCAATTGGATCAATCTTTTTTATATTTTCTAATTAATCTTTTCTATACTTTAACGATGCTCCTCTATTTGTTAAATAAATCACTATGACTTCCTGTATCCATTAATAAAAGCAATAACTCGTTATCGTTGTATTGATAAATTAATAACCAATCGGGTCTTATATGACACTCGCAACAATTTTTATAGTTCTTATCATCTATTAGTTTATGATTTCTATATTTTGGGTCTAGTTCTTCTTTAAATGCTAGTTTATCGATAACGTCTAATAACTCATCAATATTTTTATTTTGTTTTTGTGTTTTCTTTAAAGACTTTTTAAACTTTGTAGAAAATACTACCTCATATTTATAATAAGTCATCTGATAATAATGCTTTCTTTAAATCTTCTCTATTATTGTATCTAGGGTATTTTTCGGGATTATTAATCATTTCATTTACTTCTTTTAGTGCATCTAACATTTCTTTACTAGGCGTTGGGTTTACCACTTCAAAAGGTACACCATTTCTTTTAATCACTTGCATTAAAGCCATATTAATAAATGTACTCATATTTAAGCCTAATCCTTTTAAAATAGTTGTTGCCTCATCTTTTATTTTTTTATCTACATTAATGTTAATAGCACTTGTCATACTAGCCATAGAAAATCATCTCATCTTTCTGTTTATAATATTAGCATATAGTTTTAATAATGTCAAATTATTTACTACACAATAACTATTTAATTACTACACTATATCTATATTATTATTATGTTTCTGTTCCTAATCTTGATACATTATATTTATATTTTTTATAATATATTTTTTTATTTTAACCTATTTTTTCTTTTTTAGCCTCTTCTTAATAAAAGAAAACCCCCATAAACACCTAAGTTTATGAGGATGAAAAAAACATTGTTTCCTAACGTTTACTAAATTGTGGAGCACGACGTGCTTTCTTTAAACCATATTTCTTACGTTCTTTAATTCTTGGATCTCTAGTAACAAAACCTTGAGCTTTTAAAATATGTCTATAACTATCTTCTCTTGTTTGATCAGTATTTTCATCAAATTTTAATAAAGCTCTTGTAATACCTAATCTAATGGCACCAGCTTGTCCACTAAATCCACCACCGTTAACTTTAATATCGATATCAAATCTATTTTCATTATTTGTTGCTACTAAAGGTTGTTTTAAATCCATTACTAATGTAGCAAATGGAAAATATTCTTCTACATCAACACCATTAACAGTAATTTTACCAGTACCACCAACTAAAGTAACACGTGCTACTGATGTTTTTCTTCTACCTGTTGCAGTCCAAATTTGTTTATTTGCCATAAATCCTCCTAATCAATTTCTAATGCTATTGGCTTTTGTGCCTCATGTTTATGAGTTTCATCAGCATAAACAAACAACTTTTTACCCATAGCTCTACCTAATCTGTTATGTGGAAGCATACCTTTTACTGCTCTTTCAAGCATTTCTTCAGGATATTTTTCAATCATAACTTCAGCAGTTCTTTCTCTTAAACCTCCAGGATATCCTGAGTGATTATAATATTTCTTATCTTTTAGTTTGTTACCAGTTAAAGCAACTTTATTTGCATTAATAATAATAACATAATCACCACAATCAACATGAGGAGTATAAGTTGGTTTATGTTTACCACGAAGTACATGAGCAGCTTTAGTTGCAACACGACCTAAAGGTTTATTAGCTGCATCAATAACATACCAATTTCTTTCAATGTTTTCTTTTGTTTGCATAAATGTTTTCATATTAATCCCTTTCACTATGTCATCCATTAAACTTTCCCAAGGTTTAATAAACTCCATAAATAAAATGTACCATGTTAAATTATATGAAAAAAGTGCCTATTTGTCAATTAAAATCGCACTTTTAAACAAAAAATTAATAATTTATTTTTATTAAGTAAAGTCCTGTAGGACTACTAGTAGGTAATCTTTTTTCTAAATCAGGATTATTTAACATATCTTTAATTACTGATTCATCTATTTTACCCTTACCAATTTCTAATAAAGCTCCAACTAAATTACGAACCATATATCTATAAAATCCTATCCCTTTAAATTTAATATATAGAATATTATTTATTTTATAAAACCTTATACTTAAAATAGTGGAAATATAATCATCTCTTTTTCCTGCAACAAAATTATGAAAATCATGAGTACCCAAAAAAAGTTTACTAACTTTTTTCATATTAGAAATAGAAATTTTATTTTTTATTATACAATAGTAATCACTATTCCTTTTACCCGTCAAATCTATTTTATATAGATAAATTTTATTTTTAACACTATGTCTAGCATGAAAATTATCATCTACTTTTTTTATTTTTTTAATTTTTATATCTTTTAATTCATCATTTAATTTATTTTTTAAATGCTCAATACTTTTATTTGTTTCAAAATGAATAACTTGTCCTTTAGCATGAACTTTTGCATCAGTTCTACCAGAACCTTTAATAACTATATTTTCATTTAATAACTTAGTTAAAATTTTTTCTAATTCTCCTTGAACATTTCTTACATTATTTTGTCTTTGAAAACCATGAAATTTTGAACCATCATAACTTAACACCATCATATATTTCATGAAACACTCCGATAAATATCTTTTATTAATTCATATATTTCTATTGTCTTATTTATTCTTTTTTTATCTTTATTTGCATAATTAATAAATTCAACTATTTTAGGTATTTTTACATACTCATAAAGTTTTTTATCAAAATAATCATTTGTCTTATATATAACTTCATGATCTTTAACTACCACTATTTCTTTAACTAAATTAAAAAATACTTCTAAAGAGTTATCAATAACAATAATTTTTTTATTATAATCATTAGCTAATTTAATAAGTAATTTCTTTATATATTCTATATCTTTATAATTTAATACATCACTTAATGCTCCAATTATAATAATATCTTTATGAAGTTTACTAGCTAGTTCTATTTTCCATAATTCATTTAAACTAAGTTCTTCTATATTTTTAGAAATAAATGTTTCATTTAAACCAACCATTTTTAAAGCTTGAGAAATATTTTTTATATCTAAATCTTTTACAAGACCTTCTTTTTGCAAAGTACTTTTATATGTTCCAATTACTCCAATTATTCCTTTATTTATAACTAATTCTTTTAATTCCATAATTTATCAACTAAACTTTCTTTATTTATATATATGTCATTTACTAATCCATAATCTTTTAATAATAATGATAAATCAACCATAAAAGGTAAACTTAATCCCACTCTTTTTAATAATTTATCATTTTTTAATACTTCTAAAGTTTTACCTTCAATAATAATTTGATCATCATTATACACTATTAAATAATCAGTATATAATACTTCTTCTATATTATTAGTAACATTTATATATTTTATATTATTTTGTTTTAATAAATCATATATTTTTTTTATTTCAATTCCCTCTAAGTTTTTTAGAGTATTAAAAAATATTACTTTCTTCTTATTAAGTATATCTTCTATTTTAAAATCACTATTTATAACAAAATAATCTTCATAATTTTTTAATACTTTAGTACCAAAATTAGTATTTATTATGGTAACGTTTGTTTCTTTCATATTCATCCTCTACTTATTTTGCTTTTTCAAATGTTCTTCTTTTATTTTTCTTAAATTTCTAAAATGATGATTAATACCAGACTTCCCCACTTTATAATCAGTTTCCATACTAATAATATCAGCAAGTTCTTGAAAAGATGTTTCAGGATATTTTTTTCTATAACTAACAACTAAACTTAATTTTTCATCCATCAAAGGTAATAAATCATTTTCTTCTAAATATTTAATATCTTCAAGTTGATTTAAACCACTTTTAATTGTCTTTTCTTGATTAGCTATTTCACAATTATTAAGTCTATTAACCATATTTTTATGATCTCTATATATTCTAGTATCTTCAAATTCAAATAATGAATTAGTAGCTCTAAACATTTTTATTAGATCACTTATACTTTCACTCATCTTAATATAAGTTATATATTTATAACCCCTTTTAATTATTTTAGCATTCAAATTAAAATAATTTAATACTTCTTCAATTACTTTAGCATCTTCCATATTTGATAAGATATACTCTAAATGATAACCACTTGTCTTTGGATTAGATACATTTCCTACTCCTAAGAATGCCCCTTTTAAAAATGCATACTTTTCTTCATCACTATCTAATGAAGGTAAATTATTTATATTAATAACTTCTTTAATATAATCAATTTGAGAATTAATTTCTAATATATATATTTGTTTAACTCTAAACCTTTTCTGTACTCGTACAGTAACTTTTGGTGTTATACTAAAAGTTTCTTTAATAATTTTATAAATAAATCTTGTTACTGAAGCATTTTCTAATGTAATAATTATTGTATCTTTTATTTGAGAATTATATCTTAAAAAACCTTCAATTATACTTCTTTTTTCTATATCATTATTAGGAAGTTTACTAATTTCTTCTTTTAATCTAGTCGTGAATGTCATTCTTATCGCCATCCATTAAATAAGAAAATATTACATATGCTGTTTTTAAAGCATCATGTCTATAAAAATTATCTTCTATTTTAAATAATTTATCTGCAATAACTATTTTCTTCATTTTTATTAAATTCTCTAAATCTAATTCAACTTGATCTTTTTGTTCCTCTGTAAGATATTTCTTTAATAAATTAGAATTCATTTTAACATTATTAGCAATAACAATATCAATAGAATTTTTTCCTAAATATTCCTCTAATAATTTGATATGATCACTTACTTTAAAATTATCTGTTTCACCAGGTTGAGTAAATAAATTACAAATATACATTGTACTAGCATGACTATTTTTTATAGCACTATTTAATTTATTATTTAAAAGATGAGGAATGATACTAGTAATTAAACTTCCTGCTGAAAAAATAATTAAATCTGCTTTTTTTACTGCCTCTAAAACTTTAGGATTTACTTCTATTTCCTTTGAGTATTCAATTCTTTCAATAATCTTTTTTGTTTTTGTTATTTGCTCTTCCCCAACTAAAGTTTTTCCATCGCAAGTTTTAGCAACTAGATCAACATTATCTTCAGTTAAAGGTAAAATAGTTCCTTTTATATCAAGTAAATCAGTTAAGATAGGTAATGCTGAATCAAAATTACCTTTTATATCTAAAAGCGCTGTTAATAATAAATTTTTAATAGAATGATTACCTAAAGATTTTGATTTAGTAAAACGATAATTCATTAGTTCTCGAACTTCACTATTACAATCAGCCATGGAAATTAAAACTTTCGATATATCACCCACAGCAGGAATATTATAATCTTTTCTAAGTCTACCAGTACTTCTTCCATTATCTGATACTGATACAACTGCAGTTACATCAACTGGAAATAATTTTAATCCACTTAATATTTGAGATAAACCACTACCTCCTCCAAAAATTACTATTTTTTTCATTTCATATCACGAACTTCCTTTATACTAAAATATATTTAATCTAATACTTATTAAGTATTTTAACACAATAAATAAAACTAGCCAATACTTTAGCTAATTTTACGAACTGTAACATATTTTTTATTTACTTTGTTGTCCACTTCATCCATTTTGTTGTCCACTTCGACCATTTTGTTGTCCACTTCATCCATTTTGTTGTCCACTTTGACCATTTTGTTGTCCACAAAAATTTTAAATTAAAATGTAAAATAAAAAAAGATAATATTTCTATTATCTTGAATAAAACCATTGATATAATCCTGGATATCCTGGAGGATTCATTGTATTAGAATTAAATTTTGATAATGGTAATTCTTTAGTACCGTAAAAACCTCCAGAAGCTAAACCATAGTGTAAATGAGCTCCCGTAGTACATGTATCATAACCACCATTTCTACTAGCAGTACTACCACCACCAGATAAACCAATTTGTGTATTTACTCCAACTGTATCACCTACATTAACACTTATTTGTAATAAATGCATGAATACATAAGTATATGGTTTACCATTAACATATGCCCATACATAAACCATATTTCCACCACAACTTGATTTTCTAACAATTGCTCCAACTGTACCTGCAGCTGTTGCATAAACCTTTGTACCTTCTGCAGTACCAATATCTATACCTTTATGATAACTACTAGCATTTGCTGTAGGTCTTGAACGATAACCATAAAGACTGTTTATTCTTCCTTTAGAAATTGGTTTTAACCAACCACTATTATTAGCAACTGAAACACACGCTGTTAATAATTGATCGTCTTTACAACCTAACTTTTCATAGCTTTTAATTGTTTCTTGTAATGCAGTTATTTCTTGATCAATTGTAAGTGCTCCAAGTTCTAAATCTGCAAGTTCATCTCCAAGTTCTTCAATACTTTGTTCATAAGCTACAATATTTTCATTTAATTTAACTTGATATTTAGCTAATTCTTTATTTAATTTATTATTATTATTTATAAGCATCTCTAATTCATCTAATTTTTGTTCATTATATTCAGTTAACTGATTAATAACATCCATACGCATAATTAAATCAGTCATTGAAGATGCTCCAGTAATATATGAAACATATATATTTTCTGAATCTAATTCTTGATATAATACTAAAAGTTCTTCACTTTCTGCTTTTACTTTAGTTATATCTTCATTTGTAATTTCAATTTGTTTTTCTAACTCAGCAATATTTGCTTTAGTTTCTTCTAACTCATTAGCAGCATTTTGCATTTTTCTTTTATTAGCATCAATTTCACTTTGAGTTTTCTTTTTTTCATTTTGTTTTTGTTGTTGTTTAGCTTGTAAAGCTTTTAATTGAGTTTTTAAATCACCCAAAGTATCGTTTTGATTTATAGCTGCTAAACAATTACTACCAACAAATAAACAAATAATAAATACTACTATAAAACTTCCTAATCTATTTTTTTTCATCATATCTTCAAATACTTTCTAACTGCTCTTAAGCTTCCAAACATTCCTATTACTGCACCTAGACCAGCAATAATTAATGATACATAGAAGACAAAATTATAAGGACTGATTAAACTTATTAATTCTGTAATAATATGACCATTTAATTTTTCATAAGCTATAATATATCCATAAATTGTAACAATAATTGGAATTAGTGAACCTAAAACACCAATTATGAAGCCTTCAAATACAAAAGGTAATTTAATTGCAATATTACTTGCTCCAACTAAACGCATAATTTCTATTTCATTTCTTCTTGAATAAATAGTAAGTTTAATTGTATTAGTAATTAAGAATGCTGTTACAAATATTAAAGCAATTACTACTACAAAAGTAGTTTTTTCTACTATATCAAATGCAGAAACAATAGTAGTAACAGCTTCTTCTCCATAGCTAGCACTTTCTACTTTATCCATTTCTCTAATTTCTTTAGCAATTTTATCTAAACTAGTTACATCTGTTACTGTAATTATAAATGAATCTAGTAAAGGATTTGTTTCATAATTTTCAAAAATAGTTCCAAAAGATGAATTGTATTCACTCATTTCTAATTTCCATTCATCTTTACTTTTATATGTTACTTCTTCAACATCATTAATTTTACTAATTGTTGATTTTAAATAATTTATATCTTCTTCAGTTGCACTTTTTTCTAAATAAACAACAATACTAAGTTCGTTTTCTAAACTTTGAGTTGCCTCATTAATATTGACTGCAATTAACAAAGAAATTGATACAACTAAAAGAGTAATGGTGGCACAAAGAATAGAGGCCATACTTAAACTAAAATTTCTAAATACACTTTTAAAAGCATCTCTTATGCTTCTTCCAATAATTCTAAATGGCTTCATGAGACTTGTAACTTCCTTTCAAGTAATCCCCTGTTAAAACTCCATGTTCAATAAGTAAAACTCTTTTTTTCATTCTATTTACTATTTCTTTATCATGCGTAGCCATTATAACAGTTGTTTTTAAATCTTTATTAATACTTTCAATTACTTTCATAATTTCTTTGCTAGTTTCAGGATCTAAATTTCCAGTTGGTTCATCACAAATAAGTAACTTAGGTTCATTTACAATAGCTCTAGCTATACAAACTCTTTGTTGTTCTCCTCCTGATAATTGATGAGGAAAACTTCTTACTTTTTCTTTTAAACCAACTATTTCAATTGCTTTTAACACTTTAGGTCTAATTTCACTAGCTTTCATTCCTAAACATTCTAAAGCAAAGGCAACATTTTCATAAACTGTTAACTTAGGTAACAATTTAAAATCTTGAAACACTACCCCAATTTTTCTTCTTAATTTATATACTCTACCATTTCTTAACTTAGCAACATTTACTCCTCCTACTATAACACTTCCCTTAGTAGGTTTTTCTTCTCTATAAAGCATTTTAATAAATGTTGATTTACCACTGGCAGTATGTCCTATAACAAAGACAAATTCACCTTTACTTATTTCCACTGATAAATCCGCAAGTGCTGTTACTCCCGTAGAATATGTTTTATTTACATTTTTTAACTCAATAAACTTCATATCTTATACTCCTATTTAATTATATCAAAAACAATTCATTATATAAATGGTAAATTTGACCTTTTTACACCGCCTTGAACTGCATAACAATCATTAATAACAAAAAATGCTTGGGGATCTAATTCTAATATTCTATCTCTAAATAAATTTACATCCCTATTTCTAATAACACACATAAGCATAACACCTTTAGTATGAGAATATCCTCCAACGGTAGGAAATATTGTAAAACCAGTTTTAAATTCTTTAGAAATAACTCTTTCTACCTTTTTTGATTGTCTAGTATATATCATAAATTTCTTACTATCAGAAATACCAATTAATATTTTATCAACTAATATTGAACCAACTACAATAACTATAATTGCATATACTGCTTCTTCAACTCCAAAAACAAATGCCCCTGCTAAAACTATAATTAAATTAAAAAATAGTACTCCTTGTCCTTCACTTATATGTAAGTATTTACACATAATTTTTATAATAACATCTCCACCACCAGTAGAATATCCAAATTTATAAATTAGTCCATTACTAAATCCATATAATAAACTTGCTAAAGCTACAGTTACTAATATTTCATGAAAAGTAAAATAAGGTAATAATACTTTAGCAATAGGACTAGTAAACGTTATAAAAAGGGGATATAAAAAAGTACCAATTACTACTCTTTGAGTTTCTTCTTTACCTAAACCAATATAACTTACAATTAAAAGTAAAATTGAAGCAACATAGATAAATATTTCTGAATTAAATCCAGTTAACTGTTCTACTATAATAGAGATTCCTGATACTCCTCCTACAACAAGTTCATTTGGAGAAAAAAACAAATTATAACAAAGAGCCAAACAAAACGTACCAAACACAAAGGAAATGCCTGTTAAAAGAAGTTCTTTAGTATCTTTGCTAATCATTTTTTTTGCCTTTTTCATTCTTACTCTCCAATTATATTATATCGAATTATTAATTTGGTTGCAATAAATATATTTATAAACATATATTTTTAATGAGGTGACTAACTATTAAAAGTCAAGATAATTTTAATAGTAAGTTATAAATTGGAAAGAAACCCATGCCAAAAAGA
>CANQAK010000037.1 GCA_947589495.1 uncultured Bacilli bacterium
AAAATTTTATTTAACTAAAAAGAGAGCCATTTACTTAATATGCCCTCGTTTTAGTATGTCTTAGTCTGAATAGTTACTATTCATCATATTATTTGACATAGTATTTGCTTTATCTAAAAAGTTATTAATAAGTTTATCTGCTTTAGGTTTAGTATTTTTATTTAATAATGTATACGCTCCTATTCCAAGTAAACCAGCCATTGTCATACAAGCTACTATTTCCATTTTTTTCATTTTTCCACCTCATTTATATTATGGAACATTATTTTTTAATTATGTACTAAAAATTTATTATTTAATCTTTCTTGTAATGAAGTATTTCTTTTATTACCATAATCGTTTAAAACACCTCGGTAAAAAGATGAAGCATCTCCAACTAAAATTAAACTTTTTTTAGCTCTACTTACACCAGTATATAATATTTTATTATATAACATACTTCCATATTGATAAGTGATAGGCATAATAACATGTTCAAATTCACTACCTTGACTTTTATGAATAGTTATAGCATAAGCATGTTTTATATTTTTTAAATCCTTCTTTTGATACATAACTATATTACCATCAAAATCAATAGTAACTATTTCTTTTTTATAAGGATTACTAATAGTAGCTATACTTTTAATAAAACCAATATCTCCATTAAATACATTGTTATCAGCATCATTAACTAATTGTAATACTTTATCTCCTTCTTTATAAATAATATCTCCATAAGTAATTTTTCTTTGACCAGTATCGGGATTAAAAATATCTTTTAACATTTTATTTAAATTTTCTATACCATTTTCTCCTTTATACATTGGTGCTAAAACTTGTAAATTATTTTCATCATATCCTTTATCGATACCTGCTTCAATAATTTTTTTAATACTAGGCAAAATATTTTTAGAATCAACCATTAAAAAATTATAATCATCTTTTTTATTAATATATTCTTCTGATAAATCTTTATTTTTAATTTCTCTAGCTAAATATGGTATATAGGAATTATCACTTTGTCTATAAATATAATTTAAAGGAACATAACAAAATAAATCACTACTTATTAAATCTTGTAAAAGTAGTCCTGGTCCTACTGATGGAAGTTGAAAAGAATCTCCAACTAATATAAGTTTAACATAACTATTTATTCCTTTTAAAAGAGCTGCAAATAAAGCATTATCAACCATACTAACTTCATCAACAATAATAAGTCTTTGAAAATTTTTATTATTTTCATTAATCATAAAATCATCTGTATCTTTATTCCATTTTAAAAATCTATGAATAGTTGAAGCAGGAAGATTGGTAGACATACTCATCTTTTTACTAGCTCTTCCTGTTGGAGCTAAAAGAGCTATTCTTTCCATAATACTAATATTATCTAATTTATTTTTTTCAATATATAATCTAACAATTGCATTAATTATGGTGGTTTTACCAGTTCCAGGTCCACCCGATATAATAGTAATATTATTATTTAAAGCAGAATTAATGGCTTTCAATTGTTCAGAGTTGTAAGAAATTTTTAATTTCTTTTCTAATTTTTCAATTTTTTCACTATAATCAAATACTTCAACACTTTTATTATTAATTTTTTCTAAAGCTTCAGCAATATAAATTTCATTTTCATAATCTTCTTGTAAATAATATCTTCCTTGATCACTAACTATAAATAATTCATCTTCTAACTCTTTTAAATAACTCACATAATCTTCATAATTAATATTTAAATTAAATAATTTATTTATTCCTTCATAAATTAATGATTCACTTACATATATATCTCCCGTATTAAAAGTAATATTCTTCATTGCTTCAATTATACAAGCTTTACATCTTCTTTTATCAAATCGATCAGTACAGTTATTTAAAAATATTCCATCTAATCTTTTAAAATCAATTAAATCACTAAGTAAATAAATATTATTTTCTATTATATCATTAATATCAGATTTATATTTTGAGTAAATTCTTCCTGCTTCTTCAATTGAAAATCCTAAATTTTTCAATTTTAATATTATATCTGAACTTTTAGAATAATTAACTAAAGATTCATATATTTTATCTCTTTTAGAATCGTTCATTCCTTCAACTTTATCTAAAGCAAATTTATTTTCTTTAATAATATCTAAACTTTTTTCACCATATAATTCTACAATTTTTAATGCTGTTTTTTTACCACATCCTTTTATAAAGGAACTGCTTAAAAACTCTACTACTCCATCAAGTTCAGTAGGCATAATAAGTTCATAATTATTGATGTTAAATTGTTTACCATATTTTTCATGTTCTTTAAATTCACCTTCAATAATTATGGGAGTTTCTAGTTTTAAATCTAAAATAGTACCTGTAACTGTTAAAGTTTTTTTTAAATACATCTCATTATTTTCATCAAAAACTTTTGTAACTCGAAAAAGAGCAACTAGATAACCATTTGCTTCATTATAAAAAATTGTACTTTTAATTTTACCTTCAAATTTAATCATAAATTCATTATACTCTAATAAGAAAATTTTATAAAGAATTTTTTGTTTTTCTTCTAGTATATTCTTCTTTTATAAGTGGTTTACCTTTACAATCGGTTTTACTACAATATTCTCTTTCAAAACTACATAAAACATCATCAATATAATCTAAATTTTCTTCATCTATGTAACCTTTAATGTTTTCATCAACCATTTCACTAGATATTGCATCAAATCTATCTCTATCAATATTCTCAATGATATGTAAATAATCATGAGCTGTATCTTGTCTTAATATAGCACCATTCCAAGGTAAATATCCTTCTCCATATCCTAACTTTTTAGAATCACAACGGGGAATTATTAAATGGTGAAATGATAATTCATTCATTCTTTCAAACTCATAGCCCATAAAATCAAATTTCAATTTTTTTAAAGCATATTTTTTAATTAATATTTTCGTTATTGGACGCATAATAAATCTCCCTTTTTAAAATAATGATAAATATTATAAATGAAAATTGCTTTAAAGGCTAGATATAATTTTATAAATTAAAAAACTATTCTTAATTTTTGTAAGAATAGTCTTGGTTTTATGAGGCGATGTAGAATGGATTTTCTGTTGTTCCTTCTCCTTTTATTTCTATATCATTCGTTATATAGAAGACTGGACGAACCACAAACGAACTGTCTAAGTACCCTGTATCGATTTTACCATATGGATGAATAATAAATGCTGCAAAGTACGAAAGGGTTATTGAAACTCGCCCCTTGCGCGTCATGGTCCATTCATTATTTGATGTTGTTCCTCCATTTTTAATTATATGCATCCAACCTCCTGTTTTACATGCTTCATAATTATTTCCAGCAGAATGACAATTACTTGATGTTGTTGATTGATAATAATAATCATGTAAGTATATTAATCCTATTTTTACTCTATTACTCATTTGTTGCCATTTTCCAGTTTCTAAATTTCCTCCTTCTTTCTTTGGATAATATTGACTATCTACTTCTCCTGTTTCTATTTTATATATTTCATCAGCTGTTTTATTTGTATAATTATCGTATATATCTCCATACCACCAGTATTGTGGTTCTATTTTGTCTTTTATTGTACTATTTAATGTACCTATAAAGCCATTACTCCCATTTAGTGTTCTATATATTTCACTATCTGGCCATTCTGAACAACCTCCACCAATACCACATGTTGAATCATTCCAACCTTTGTTCCATACATATTGTCCATAACTTGTTTGTTTCATTACTTTGATATTTCCTTCAGGAGTGATTCCTATGATTCGATACATGTCTTTACTTTTATCTGCACAACTTGTATCATTTAGTTTTCCTAAACATATATAATTATTTACATTTGCTCCTTGATAACGATACATTCCTCCTACTAAGTCTGTACTTAAGCCACTATCTGCCTGACTTTGTAGTGTTTGTAATGTTTGTGGTACTTTATCAAAATATAAATAACAATATGATGTCTTATTACTTGTTATTGTTATACTACTTGTATCTGTATTAAATGTAATATCATCTATTTCTTTTCCATCTATATCTTCACATCTACTTTTATCAGTATTTAATTTATATCCTTCTGGAAATAAATCTTTGTTTTCGTCTGTTCCATGATATTCTACATAATTATCCCCATCTTTTATATACATTGCAAATTGTTTTTTCTTTGTTTCTATTTTTTCATTTTCTTCTGGTAATTCTTTGGGTTTATTCTCATAAGTTCTATATGTCATATACAATGACATTATTAATATTACTGAAAGTACTAACACTATTATCTTTTTCTTCTCCATTATATAATTCACCTTTTCTTTTTGTTAATAACTTACTCATATTTATTAACTATTCTATCCTATATGGTTATTATATAATACCCCCCCCCGGAGTCAAGTTTTAAATTTTATTTTGTTGTTAATTTTACATGTAAACTATTTATTTAACTTCCCGATTTTTTTTATTCGGGAGTTTTCTTTAATATCTAACGGTTATTAACTTTTGTTGATTTATTGTAAAATGTACTGGTAAACTAAAAAATAATTACCATTCCTATTTCAGGTAATTATTTCTTTATCTTTCTAATTTTTTATGTAGAATGGTTCAGTTCTTGATCCTGTTCCTCCTAATTCAACATCCGACTTCAGATAGAAGACTGGGCGTACTGCACGCTGACTGAGCAAGTTGCTGTAGAAGACATCGCCACTTGTCCTCACTACCCACGCATCAAAGACAATACTCGAGTTATTTTCCCGACCTACACGCGTCATGGTCCATTCATATTCTTCGTTACTAGACGATGAACTATCATTTTTTGACATGTTCATCCAACCTCCTGTTTTACATTGTGTATATGTACTACTATTATAATAACAGTTATTTGATGTCGTTGATTGATAATAATAATCATGTAAATATATTAATCCTATTTTTGCTTTATTATCCATTTTTTTCCATTTTTGGCCTTTTACTAAATCTTTACTTGATGATGTTTTTCCATAATATTGTGTTTCTGTTTGACCTGTTTCTATGTCATATATTTGATCTGCTGCTTTATATGCATAATTTAATTCTATATCTCCATAATACCATTCCCAATCTGCTATTTTATTTTTAATGTCACCGGATAATTTACTTAAGAACGAATCTATTTCTCCATTTAAAGTTTTGTATATTTCACTGTCTGGCCACTCTGGACATCCACTACTATCACATGTTGAATCAGTATAATTTGTGTTCCATGCATAATACCCATATTTTATTTGTTTTATGACTTTTATATTTCCATTCTCTGTGATGCCTATAATTCGATACAATTTATCATTTGTTCCGCTTGTTCCACATCCATTTGATCCTACTCCGCTTAAACATATATAGTTATCTACACTACTTCCTTGATATCTATACATTCCTCCGACAGGTTCATCACTTAAACCTATTCCTGATTTTGCTCTTAAATCATTTACTGATAACTGTTTATCAAAGTATAAATAACAATATGATGTTTGTCCTGTATTTACTATTACTTTTTGTTCTCCTTCATCATATGATAAACTATCTGATATTAACTCATTATTATTATCCATACATCCGGATTTATCTTCATTTAACTTATAACCTTCTCCTGGAAATTGATCTATTGATGTATATTTTCCATCTGTACCTTTTACCATAATAGCAAACATATTATTTTCATCTACATCTTTTAACTTTACTTCATCTAATTGTGTTGTTTGATATGCCGTGTGTTTATGACATATTAAAAAGGTACTTACTATTAGTATTACTCCAATTACAAATATTACTGTTTTTCTTTTCTCCATTATATAATTCACCTTTTCTTTTTGTTAATAACTTACTATTATTTATTAATTCTAGTATTCTATAAGGTTATTATATAATACCCCCCCCGGAGTCAAGTTTTAAATTTTATTTTGTTGTTAACTTTACGTTTTTGCAAATAAAAAAGATGCACTCTTAATGTTGCACTACAACATATAAGTTAGCGTCATCTATATTATCAATTACTTTATTCAACATGTATTTTTTGATTACTAAATTCACATCCACAATAATCTTGACGATATAAATTATATTTTTTAGATAATTCTATACTTTTTTTATAACCATCTTTTTTCTTAAAATCACTATATAACCATTTAATATTAAATTCTTTAGATAAATTTTCTCCAATAGAGTTTAATACTTGAGCATTTTTATAAGGACTTACCGTTAGAGTTGTACCAACAAACTCATAACCTTTTTCTAAAGCTTTTGAAAATGTTTTTCTTAATCTTAATTCATAACAAAGATGACATCTTGCTCCACCTTCTAATTCACTTTCATAACCTTTAACACATTTTCTAAAGCTTTCATTATCATATGAAACATTTTCTAAACTTACACTAGGAATATTTAATTCTTTTATTAATTTTATTTGTTCTTTCTTTCTTTTTTCATATTCTTCCAATGGTTCAATATTCGGATTATAATAAAATACTGTTATATCAAAATAATCTTTTAAATAAGTAATAACATAAGAGGAACATGGTCCACAACAACTATGAAGTAAAAGCTTAGGTTTATATTCTAAACTATTAACAATTTTTTCTAATTCTAATTCATAATTAATTTTATTTTCCATAATCATTCCTCATCTTGTTTATCTATATCTTCATTATTTTCTACTACTTCTTCTTCACACTTATTAAAATGATTATTATTACTATTACTATCTAAGTATAAACAACCATCAACATCCCCATTTTTATTTGAAATAATTTCATAAATTTCTAAATATTCATTAAATTTTTCAATATTTACTGTATTAATATAAACTTTATTTCCATCATTCATTCTAAATAAGAATCTTTGTTCATCAATTATTTTATCTCCTACTGAAGATGGACTATATTCAATTTCACTAACTAATGATAAAACATCACGATTAATTTTTTCTATTTTTTTAACAAATTCTGTATATATTGTATCAGGAACATAATTAATTAATACAGGTACCCCTAAATAATTAGAATTATAATCTATTTCTCTTCCATCAGTTAAAATAATTTTTTTATTATTCCAATTATAAAATAATATTCGATCTTCTTTAATAGTTATTTTTAATTTACCTAAATAATTTTTTGATATTTTAACATCACTTACTAAATCTAAAGCATCTAATTTCTTTTTTATTTTTCTTTTACTTACTTTAAATATAGAAGTATCTTCTAATTCTAAATATTTAATTAAATAATTATCTTTTAAATAATAATTACCTACTATTTGAATATTTTTTATGGGTGTTTTCCATAAATAAAATAATACCATAACTACTAAGTAAATAAATAATAATATTACTAATAATCCCCTTAATTTTAATTTTTTCTTTTTATTTTTTCCTTTTGCCATATTAATTCCACTCTATTATAATTTGTTCTAATTTTAAATCTATTTTATATTCTTTATATACTTTTTCTTTAATTATTTGAATTAATTTTTTAATATCTTCACTAGTTGCTTTACCTTTATTTATAATAAAATTAGCATGCTTTAAAGAAACCATTGCATCATTTACACTAAAACCTTTTAAACCAACACTTTCAATTAATCTACCTGCATAATCATTCGGAGGATTTTTAAATACACTACCAGCATTTTTATATTCAAGTGGTTGAGTATTCATTCTATTCTCTCTATTTTCTTTAACAATATTTAATAACTCCTCTTTATTAGAATAATTTTCTAATTTAAAAGTTGCTTTAACTAATACATCTTTATTTTCTTTAAATTCTGTATATCTATAACTTTTATTTATCTCTTCATTTTTTAAAGAAATTAATTTATTATTTCTAATTACTAAAACACTTTCTAAATGATCATAAATAGTACTACCATTAGCACCGGCATTTCCATATAAAGCTCCTCCTAGAGTACCAGGGATAGATGCTAATGATTCTAAACCTTTTAAATTATTTTCAATAGAGGTCATTGCTAATTTTAATAAAAGAGTTCCACATTCAGCAGTAATATAGTTATTTTCTATTTTTATATTATTTAATTTTTCTAAACTAATAATAACACCATTAAACTTTTTATCAGGAAGTATTACATTAGTTCCTTTACCTAAAATATAATATTCTATATTCTCTTTATTTAAATATTTTATTAATTCTTGTAAATTATCAATACTATCAGGGATAACTAAATATTTAGTACTTGTTTTAATTCCATAACTATTATAATTTTCTAAAGAAGCATTTTCTAAAACTAATCCAAATTTATTTAACATTTTTAATTAACTCCTTTACTTCTTTATATATTTTTTCACTACTAGAGGTATGAGGTTCTTTTTTTAAATTTTCTTTAATTATTTTATAATCTTCATCTTTTCCCTCTAACATATTCTTTACTTTTTCATATAACCAAGTACTATCTAAATTAACTTCTTCAATCATTAAAGCTAATTTATGTTCTTCTAATTCTTTAGCATTATAATATTGATGATTATTAGCTACATTAGGACTAGGTATTAAAATTGAAGGGCATTTAGCTACTAATAATTCAGAAATTGTTCCAGCACCTGCTCTTGAAATAACTAAATCACATGATTTAAATAAGCTTGCTAAATTGTCTAAGTAAGGAAGAATATGAATATTTTTAGAAAACTTATGATTATTTATAAATTCTTCATAATTAGCATTTCCAGTTATAAATAATACTTCATATTCTTCCTTACTATAAAGAGATAAAAATTCAATCAATTTATTATTTAAAGCACTACTTCCAAGAGAACCAGATGTTATTAAAACTAATTTTTTATCTTTTTTAAATCCTAAAGATTCTTTATTCATTGGTAATAAATTTAATACATTATCTCCACTAGGATTACCAGTATATATACAATTAACATTTTTATTAAAATATTTATTACTTTCTTTAAATGAAGTAAAAACAGCATTTACTCCTTTACTTAAAAATTTATTAGTTTTTCCAGGAATACTATTTTGTTCATGTAATGCAGTTTTAATTTTTAATTTACGAGCAGCCATAATTACTGGAAGAGTAACATATCCACCAATACCTAAAACAATATCTGGTTTAAAACTTTTCATTATATCAATACATTCATAATAAGATTTCATTAAATAACCAATATTTTTTATATCTCTTCCAATATTAGTTTTACTAAATCCATATATTTTAATAGATTTATAAGGAATATTATGTTTAGGAACTATTTCATTTTCCATTCTATTATGAGTACCTATATATAAAACATCTAAATTTTTTTCTTTTTCTTGAAATTTTTTAATAATTGCTAAAGCTGGATATATATGTCCACCAGTACCTCCTGCTGCTACTAATAGTTTCATAGAAAATCACCTATTTAAATTATACAATAAAAATGACTAAATTAGTAGAAAATTCCATTATAATTAAATTACTTGTCAACTATATAATAAACACTTTGATATTTTAATTTATCAAATAATCCATAAGAAAATACTTCTAAATCTTTTAAAGTATTTAAAACTGCAGTGTTAATTAAACTATTTAAAATAGCAACAAAGTCTAATTCTTTTACTTCTTCACTAGTATTTAATACATAATTTAATATTCCAACTTTGTATGTTTTTTTAGGAACATTTATTTTTTTGATAATACTATTTGAAAAACTCATAACATAAATTTTTTTGTTTGAGTTTTTCTGAAGCAAATTAATAAAACGATCAACACTTTTTATATTTTTAATCTCTATTAAAAATATTTTCTCACTATTTATTTTTAAAATATCTTTTAATTTAGGCATAAATTTTGGTAATTCATTATAATAATAATCACTAATAAATTTTCCATTATATAAAGTATCATGATAAATTATAAATTCATGATCTTTAGTTTCTCTTACATCAAATTCTACACCAACATAATCTTTACTATCTAAAGCCATTTTAATGGCCTCATAAGTATTTTCTTTAACACTTTTATTGTGGATGCCTCTATGTTTTATTAATTTATACATTACTTTCACCTAGTAAATAATACTAATTTTAATTTAAATATATTATTAAATATAAACATCTTTTTTCATTTACTTTATTTTATTTTTTTAATAAGTTTTTGTATTTCTTTTTTTGTTAAGTCTGTATATTTTATTATCTTATCTATTCCCATTCCATCTATTATCATCTCTTTAGCTGTTTTTATTTTGTTTTGTTCTATTCCAATTTGTTCTCCTCTTTCATATGCAAGTTCCTCTCTTTGTTTTTGGATTATTCTATTCTCTTCTTCTATACTTATTGTTCTTGTATATGATCCATCTTCATTTAATATAAACACTTCTTCACTCACTTCCTTTACTATTTC
>CANQAK010000038.1 GCA_947589495.1 uncultured Bacilli bacterium
TGTTTCTATTTTATATACTGCATCTGCTGATATATTAGAATCTATATATTTATAACTTATATCTCCATATAACCATTGTTGCCATTCTATTTTATTTTGTATATTACTATCTAATGTACTTAGAAATGAATTATCTCCTTCATTTAAAGTTTTATATATATCGCAATCTGGCCATTCTGGACAGCCACTTTCTCCACATGTTGAATCAGATCCGTTTGTATTCCATTTAAATGTTGTTGTACTTCCCTTTTTATATCTTGTTTGTTTTATTACTTTAATATTTCCTTCAGTAGTGATTCCTATTATTCTGTACATTTCATCACTTTGGTCTTCACAATTTGCTTGTCCTACTTCTTTTAAACATATATAGTTATTCTTTACTACATCATTTGTTCCTTGATATCTATACATTCCTCCAACGGGATAATCACTTAAACCTTCATCACTTTCTCTTGATTCTATTAATTCTTGTGGATTTTCTGGTGTTTTTATATCAAAGTATAAATAACAATATGATGTTTGGCCTGTACTTACTGTTACTTTATTACTTTCCGAATCATATTCTAAACCGTTTTCTATTTTTTCTCCATTATTATCCATACATCCTGATTTTTCTTCATTTAATTTATAACCTGTTCCTGGAAATTCATCACTTGTACTATATTCTCCATTTTCTCCTTTTACCATAATAGCAAACATATTATTATTATCTTTTATATCTTTTAGTTTTACTTCATCTAATTGAGTTTCTTTATCCGATAATTTGTGGTTTAGTAAAAAGATACTACTTACTATTGTTAGTATTACTCCTATTACAAATATTACTGTAGTTTTTCTTTTCTCCATTATATAATTCACCTTTTCTTTTTTTTGTTAATAACTTAATCATATTTATTAACTCTTCTATCCTATATGGTTATTATATAATACCCCCCCCCGGAGTCAAGTTTTAAATTTTATTTTGTTGTTAACTTTACATTTTGTACTAACTTTTTAAAATGTGAGCTAAAAAAATAATTACCAATTTCTATTTAGGCAATTATTTTTTATTTATCATTTTTTTATGTCTTATTTTGACTGGTTTTGTCGAAAGTATTTACAAATAAAAACTTCTATTATTTAATAGAGACTTATGGAAGTGTTGGTACTGACGTCACCTTTAAACCGATTTTCAGGGGGATTTTGTCTTTTGGAAGTGAGGTGAGACGGTTATGAAAGCAAAAACTTTGAATAAGTTATTGTTATTAGTAATAATAATTCTGTCTATTATCATTTTAATAGACAAATTAAAAGACGTCGTCCTTATAGTAGGATAACGTCTACTAAAAAATAACTTTTAGGTGGCGTGAAATATCACACTTCCTATATATTTAGTATACTCTATTTTTATATATATTACAATCTTGTTTTGAATATTTAACTGATGAAGTTTAATATTTTTTCTAACTTACTATGTAGAATGGAGTTTCTGTTGATCCTTCTCCCCCTAATTCTATATCTGACTTCAGATAGAAGACGGGACGAACCGCATACGCATTGTACAAGCTGAGGGCGTTGACACCGCCGTTCCGATCCACAGGCCACGCAAGGAAGTTAGTACTTGAACTACTAAGCCGACCTATACGCGACATGGTCCATTCATAATCTGATGCTGTTCCTCCATTTTTTGATATGTGCATCCAGCCTCCTTCTTTACATTCTGTATATTTATTATTATCATAATGGCAATTATCTGATGTTGTTGATTGGTAATAATAATCATGTAAATAGATTAATCCTATTTTGGCTTTATTATTCATTTTTGTCCATCTTTGACCTGTTACTAATTCTTTACTTGTTGATGTTTTTCCATAAAATTGTGTATCTGCTTGACCTGTTTCTATTTTCCATATTTCTTCTGCTGTTTTATTTGCATAATCATATGCAATATCTCCATAATACCATTCCCAGTCTTCTATTTTAGTTTGTATTTCACTAATTAATTTGCTTAAGAACGAATCACTACTTTCATTTAATGTTTTGTATATTTCACTATTTGGCCATTCGGAACATCCATTTGTTCCACAATAACCACTACTTGATGATGAGTTATCATGATAGTTTGTATTCCATTTAAATGTTGTTGTACCTCCCTTATTATATTTTATTTGTTTCATGACTTTTATATTTCCTTCAGGCGTTATTCCTATTATTCGATACATGTTGTCATCATATCCAGTACTTTTTGCACCACTACATCCAGCTGTTCCAACTCCTTCTAAACATATATAGTTATCTACATCTGATCCTTGATAACGATACATTCCTCCGACTGGTTCATCACTTAATGTATTTGTTTTATCATACTTTTCTAAATCTTGTACTGACATTTGTTTATCAAAATATAAATAACAATAGGATGTTTTATTACTTGTTACTGTTATACTATTTGTATTTGTATCAAATGTAATATCTTCTATATCTTTTCCATCTATATCTTCACATCTACTTTGTTCTTCATTTAATTTATATCCTTCTGGAAATAAATTTTCATTTCCTTCTTGACCTTTATATTCTACGTACTTATCCCCTTCTTTTATATACATTGCAAACTGTTTCTTCTTTGTTTCTATTTTTTCTTTTTCTTCTGGTAATTCTTTGGGTTTATTTTCATATGTTCTATATGTCATATATACTGACATTATTAATACTACTGAAAGTACTAACACTATTATCTTTTTCTTCTCCATTATATAATTCACCCTTACTTTTTTTGTTAACAACTTACTCATCATTATTAACTCTTCTATTCTATATGGTTATTATATAATACCCCCCCCGGAGTCAAGTTTTAAATTTTATTTTGTTGTTGATTTTTATAAATTATACTTTATTTTACACAAATTAAAAGACGTTATCTATACCACTTAAGAATAACGTCAATCTAAATATATTTTTTTTAATATATCAATACTTTTATTATAATTATCACTTAAACAAATAAAAGAACCACTTACAATATTATCTATTTTATAATCTTTTAATAATTTAATGGATTCATTATTTATTCCTCCATCTATTCCTATTAAAATATTTTTATTTTGTAATGAGTTTATCTTAGGTAATACTGTAGGCATAAATTTTTGTCCACCCATACCAGGATTAACACTCATAACTAAAACATAATCTATTAAATTTAAATAGTTATCTAATAAATTTATGCTATCAAGGGGATTTAAAGCAATCCCCACTTTAACATGCTTCTCTTTTAAATAATTAATTATTTTTAATGGATCTTTAGTACTATCTAAATGAAAAGTAATACACCATATATTTAAATTAATTAATTTTTTTATATAATTTAAAGGTTCTTCTGTCATAAGATGAATATCTAATAATTTAGTTGTATTTTTTAAATCATTTATTACTTCATTAATAGTAAAATTACTTTCAGAAACATATTTTCCATCCATTAAATCTACATGAATTAAATCAGCATTACTTTCATTAATTTTTTTTATTGTTTCTTCTTTACTTAGTTTACTTTTTAAATAACTTACAGAAATCATTTTACTCCTTTAATAAATTTTAAATAATTTTCATATCTACTTAACAAAATATTTTTTTTATTTACTTCTTCAATTACACCACAATTGATTTCTTTATCATGCATGCAGTCATTAAATTTACATTTAATGACTTGAAATTCTTTAAAACTATTTTTAATTTCTTCTTTAGAATAATTAATTATATCTATACTAGAAAACCCTGGTGTATCTACTATATAAAAATCATCTACTTCAAATAATTCAACAATTCTAGTTGTATGTTTACCTCTTCCTAAAGATTTAGAAATTTCATCAGTAGCTAAATTTAAATTTTTATCAAAAAGATTTATTAAAGTACTTTTACCTGCTCCAGTTTGTCCACATACCGTAACAACTTTTTTACTTAAATAATTCTTTAATTTTTTTATCTCTTTATTAGTAAATACTTTTATACCAATATCTTCATAATATTTAAATATTTTTTTTAATTCATTTAAAGATTTAGTATCAGTTACTAAATCTAACTTTGTTAAAACTATTACTGGTTCTATATGATTAATAGTAATAATACTTATTAACTTATCTAATAATGTTAAATTTAAATCTGGACTTTTAAGACTTGTAACAATTAAAGAAATTGATGTATTTGCTACTGGAGGACGATCTAAATAATTAGTTCTTTCTAATATTTCTTCAATTGTTTTATTTTCTTTATCAATTTTAACATAATCCCCTACTAAAGGTCTTATTCTACTATTTTTTATTTTTCCTCTTAATTTACAATCATAATAATTATTATCTATTTTAACTGTAAATAAATCACTATTAATTTTAATAATTAAACCACTTTTTAACATAATCCATCTTCACAAGGTGTTTCACCACTAGGTTCTTCAGTAACTTCAGCATTTTGATATACTTTTATAATAAATTTGGCACCTTTTTTAACTGGTGAACCAGCGGTTCTACTTTGTTCATAAATAGTGCCATCTAAATTATTTGTACTTACTGTATATTTAATATCACAATTAAGTTCATTTTCAGTACAAAAATCTTCAACATCACTAACATTATAAGAACCATCTGTAAAATCAGGATAAGCAATTCCTACACTAGCAACATATAAAGTAATACTTGCTCCCTTAGTTAGACTTGTTCCAACTTCAGCAGATTGTCTAACAACATCTTTATCTTCAAAATCACTATTACTATCAATTACTTCTTCTTCAATATTTACAACTAAACCACGAGCTTCTAAAGATCCTTTTACTTCTAAATAATTTTTACCTGTATAATCTTCAATATGAATAGTTTCATCACCAGTTGAAACATATAATTTAATTTCTGAACCTTTCTTTCTTGATGTTCCACTCATTGGAGAAGTTCTTACTACATTACCTACCTCAATTTCAGTTGATGATACTCCTTCTTCTTCATCTGCTACATTAAATCCAGAATCTTGTAAAATATTTATAGCGTCACTTACCGATTTATTTGTAACATCAGGAACTTTAATTGTTGAACGTTTACTTGTTACTATTATTATTACAAATACTAATGTAACTACTATTACAAGTCCTGTAAAAATTGAAGCAAGTCTTATTAATATTTTATTTTGCTTTTTCAAATCATCACCTGTTATTTTCTTTACTATTAATTCATCATCATCTTTTTTATTATTAACATTTTTAGAAGCAATATTCTTTTTGTTTTCTTCTTTAACTTGTTTTAAAACTTTGGTATCATCTGATACTTCTTGATATTTTAATTTAATTTTTTCTTCATTTGCTCTAGTTGGATCTAAACATGTTTTTAAATCTTCATGCATTTCTCTAGCATCAGCATACCTATTTTTAGGATTTTTAGCTGTAGCTTTTATAATTATATTTTCAACACTTTGAGGAATATTAGGAATTTCTTCTCTAATACTTGGTAAAGGTTCTTTTAAATGTTTAAGGGCAATTTCTACAGCATTATCTCCTTTAAAAGGAAGTTTACCTGTTAAAAGTTCATAGAACAATATGCCAATGGAATAAATATCACTTTGAAGTGTTGCCCCTTTACCACTTGCTTGTTCTGGTGGAAGATAATGAACACTACCCATTACCGAATTAGTTTGGGTAAGTTGGGTAGAATTTATCGCCATAGCAATTCCAAAATCCGCTATCTTAACTAAACCATTTTCTAAAATCATTATATTTTGTGGTTTAATATCTCTATGAATAATATAAGAATCATGAGCTACTGATAAGCCATCTGTAATTTGTAAAACAATATCTACAGCTTCAGAAACAGTTAACTTACCTCTTTTTTTAAGAAGTTGTTTCAAATGTTTACCTTCAATATACTCCATTACAATATAATATTCTCCATTATCTTCACCAACATCATAAACTTCAACTATATTAGGATTAGATAAAGAAGATGCTGCCAGTGCTTCTCTTTGAAAACGTCTGACAAATTTTTCATCATTTGCTAGATCTCCTCTTAAAACTTTAACAGCTACATTTCTATCTAAAATTGTATCATAAGCTAAATATACATTAGCCATACCACCTTCGCCAATACTTTTTATGACTTGGTAACGATCACTAATCTTTTGCCCTTTCATTATCATATTTATTCACCATTCCTTATAAGGTATGCTACAGAGATGTTATCATTCCCACCTCTAGCATTACATTTTCTAATTAATTTTTCTACCTTTTCTTCAGCCTCTAACTCATCATCAATTAAAACTTTTTCAATTTGTTCAAACGTTAACATGTTAGTAAGACCATCACTACAAAGTAAAATACCATCAAAATCCATATCAATAACTTCAAAAACATCTAAATCAACTTTTTCAGCGGCTCCTAAAGCTTTCATCAAAACATTTTTCTTGGGATGATTTTTAGCTTCATCTTCAGTTAAATTACCAGCATCCACTAATAAATTAACAAGTGTATGATCATGAGTTACTTTATGTAATTTATTATGTTTTATAACAAATCCTGATGAATCACCAATATTGCCAAATATTAAATATGTTTTAGTAAGTAGTGCTACTACTACTGTAGTCCCTAAACCTTTTGAATCAATATTTTCTTCTCCATATTCTAATATTTCATTATTTATTTCATTTATATTATCATTTAACCAATTAACAGCATCTAATTTAGAACCAACACTAGGCATTTCATTAAACCTTTTTCCAAGTCTTGATACCACAATACTTGAGGCAACTTCACCCTTACGATGTCCGCCCATACCATCAGCTACTACTAATAAATATTCATCACTTGCGTTTTTTAAAATTGTCACACTATCTTCATTATGACTTCGAACTCTCCCTGAATCAGTCATATAACATGCTTTCATTTTACACCTCTTTGCTTCTAAGTTGCCCACACGCTGCACTAATATTACCACCAAATTCTTTTCTTACAGTAACATTTATATTCCTACTTATAAGAATATTCTTAAATTCATTAATTTTATTACTTTTCTTAAAATCAATGTTATTTGTTTCATTATATGGTATTAAATTCACATAAACATTCATTCCATGAAGAAGATTAGCAAGCATAATTGCATCTTCTTTTTTATCATTTATCATATTAAGCATAACATATTCTATAGTAACACGTCTATTAGTTTTAGCAATATACTTATTTATTGCCTCCATTACTTTACTTATATTATACACTTTATTGATTGGCATTATTTTACTTCTTACTTCATCAGTTGCAGCATGTAAGCTAAGAGCTAGATTTACTTGTAAATCCAAATTACTAAATTCTTCAATTTTAGGTACTAATCCACAAGTAGAAACAGTTATATGTCTTGCTCCTATCGAAAGACCTTTAGGATGATTAATAATTCTTATAAAATTAATTACATTATCATAATTATCAAATGGTTCACCAATTCCCATAATTACTACACTATTAACTTTATCTTTTATATCTTCTTCTATTAAAATAATTTGTTCTACCATTTCATATGTTTCTAAATTTCTAACTTTCTTAAGTCTTCCAGACTCACAAAAAGCACATCCCATATTACAACCAACTTGACTAGAAATACATATTGATTTTCCATAATCATGTTCCATTAATACAGCTTCAATATAATTGCCATCTTGAAGAAGGAACAAATATTTTTTTACATCAGTTCCTTCTTCTTTCCTTTTTATTTTTATAAAATCAGTATTAAAATCTTCTTTTAATTTTTCACGTAAAGGTAATTTAATGTTAGTAAATTTATCTATATCATATTCTTTATGAATATATAACCATTCAAAAATTTGTAAAGCTTTATACTTCTTTTCACCAATACTTATAAAATAATCTTCTAATTGTAAAATATTTAAACTTAATAAATTATTCATACTATTATTTTACAACAAAAAGAAAAAGAAAGGAATAACCTTTCTTAAAATAAATTTATCAGACATGCGACAAAATGTCTGAGTGGTCATGTTTTAACGTCTACACCTGACAAGCGACTTGTTAAGTAAAACACTTAACAAAAAAAGTATAGCATAGGATTTAACCCTAATCAAGAAAAATGTCTGAATGACTCCACATTTTCATTTTACCAATATTTTAGCCTTTATAATATGCGAATGAAAGGTGGCTTACATTAATATGGAGCGGATTAAATATGCACGTGAAGAAGCTAATTTGACGCAAAAAGATATTGCTAAAATATTAAATATTGACCGCTCAACATATACATCTTATGAAATAGAAAGAGATACTATTCCTATCTCTCATTTAAATAAACTTTGTAATTATTTTAATATATCAATTGATTATGCAATGGGATTAAATGATAAAAAACAATATCGTTATTCTAAAAAAGAAATTAATCAAGATTTATCCAAAAAAAGATTAAAAGAATTAAGAAAAAATAATAAATTAACACAAAATGATGTAGCTAGAATATTAAATACTTCAAGAAGTACTTGGACAGGTTATGAATATGGAAAGTATTTAATACCTACTCTTCTTTTATATGATCTTGCTAAAAGATATAATTATTCTATGGATTATTTACTAGGAAAAACGGATAATAACAATTTATTTAAGTAACCTTTTGTCGTACACAAAAACATTCCTCATCACATAAAATACTATGAAAGTGTGAAAGGAAGGTATAATGACTAAAGGAATATTGACAGCTCGCGAACAAGAAGTGTTTGAATTACTTGTATTAAATAAAACTACGAAAGAAATAGCAGAATTTCTTGGAATTAGTGAAAAAACAGTCCGTAATCATATTTCAAACACCATGCAAAAATTGGGAGTAAAAAGTCGCGCTCAAGCTGTTGTTGAATTATTAAAATTAGGTGAACTTGCCATATAGAGAAATGTTTATTCATTTCTTTTTTTTTACAAAATATAATTAATTAGGTGGTTAAATTGCTTAAAAGATTAGCATATAAAAAAATTATTGTAGTTGCTCTTTCTTTTATCTTTCTTTTAATAATTTATTTTTTCCCAAGTAAAGATACTTTAGATATTAATACTACTTTAACATATAGTAATCCTAAAACTATTCCAATTTATTTAGTAGATAATAATAATTTAGTATCTCGTTTTGAAGTAATTCAAAAAAGTACAAGTACCAACAAGCTTATTGATGAAGTTATTAATAATTTAACTATAGATTCTAATACTAATAATCATATACCTAATAATTTTAAAAAAATTATTCCTAAAAATACTAAAATTTTAAGTAAAGATTTAAGTGATGATGGTACTCTTAAAATAAATTTTTCTAAAGAATTATTAAATGTTAATGAAAATAATGAAGAAAAAATGCTAGAAGCCATCATATACTCACTTACAGAGATTAAAGAAGTTAAAAAAATAATGATATTTGTAGAAGGTGAAACTTTAAAAGAACTTCCTCATAGTAAAAAAACTTTACCTAATATATTAGATAGAAATTATGGAATAAATAAAGTTTATGAATTAGATAGTATGAAAGATATATCTAAAATTACTACTTATTATGTTAGTAAAATGGATGGTTATTCTTATTTTACTCCTGTTACTACATATACAAATAATAAAAATGAAAAAGTTGAAATAATTATTGAAAAGTTAAAAACTTCTCCAACTTATCAAACTAATCTAGTTAGTTATTTAACAGCATCAGCCGAATTATTAGATTATCAAATTTTAGAAAATTCTGTTAATTTAAGTTTTAATAATCAAGTTTTAAGTTTAGATGATAATAAAATTATTGAAGAAGTTAAATACTCTATTGCTCTATCTATTAGAGATACATATAATATAAATGAAACAATATTTTATGTAGATAATTTATTAGTAGATGCCTTTTTTATCTAATAAAAGGCATTTTTTATTGAAATATAAAGAATATTGTTATATAATTTATTTGTTCAGTTGTCCCCGTAGCTCAGCTGGATAGAGCAATCGCCTTCTAAGCGATCGGTCAGGCGTTCGAATCGCCTCGGAGACACCATTTTAAATATTAAGCCTTTAATTAAGGCTTTTTTTATTACTTTTTAACTTGTATAAATTAAAAAAATAGAATATAATAAATTTAGGAAGCGTGATATTTCACGTCACCTAAATGTTTAGATTGACGTTATTCTATTACAATTAGAACGACGTCTTTTAATTTGTCTACTAAAATAAATAATGACAAAATTATTATGATTAATAACAAGAACTTATTTAAAGTTTTTGCTTTCATTACCGTCTCACGTATAATCAATCTTATAGAAATATTAATTAATTTCTTATTGATTGATCCCTTTCTATTTAATATTTTTTTATT
>CANQAK010000039.1 GCA_947589495.1 uncultured Bacilli bacterium
TTTAGTTATGTAAGAAGAGTAAATATAGAAGTAGATAAAAAGAATGAGAAGTATTTAAAAAATATTTTAGAAGAAAATAATTTAAAGTAAATAAATAATATAAGAATCTTTACAAATAAAAATGTCTTGTGATAGAATAAGAATAGTTAAATAATAAGATTAAGGATAATGATTGATAAATGAAAAGATTATTATATGGATTAGTGGGAATATTAATTATAGTTGAGGGTATTTTTATATACTTATCTTATAGATCATTTTTAAGTAAACCAGATGAATTAAATATAAATGATAATTTAAGTAATAATAAAAATACTATGTTTGCTATCTTACTTGAACAAGATAATGGTATTTACATAGAAACAAGTGATAGTAAATGGCCAGATAGTACTTATACATTTAATCAAGAAAAATCTGGATGTGTTGATAATAATGGAGTTGCTTTAGATAAAAGTGTTTTAACATTTGATATAGATACTAGAATTGCATTAGTAACTACTAATACAACTACATATTGTTACTTATATTTTGATAAAAAATAAAAACTTTAAGTAGGAGCCTTATGGCTCCATTTTTTGTGTAATAAATTACTTAAAAATTATTGTCAAAAATATGTCAATTAAAAATATTCTTTAGATTTATAAGGGATAATTATTTACTTTTAAGAAGTATTATTGTACAATAGTGGTAGACAGTGGCTCACTGTGGCAGAAAGTGGGTGATAAAAATGTTCATGGGTGAATATCATCATAATATTGATGAAAAAGGTAGAATTGTTTTACCTGGAAAATTTCGGGAAGATAGAACAAAAATAATTGTTACTCGTGGTTTAGAAAAATGTCTTTACTTATACACTGTCGAAGAGTGGGACAAAGTTGTTTCTAAATTAAATAAGCTTCCATTTACGAAAAAAGATGCCAGAACATTTATGAGATCATTTTTTGCAGGTGCCTCTGTATGCGAATTCGACAAAAGTGGTCGAATCAATATTACCTCCCCGTTGGTTAGCTACGCCGGTTTAACTAAAGAATGTGTTATTATCGGCGTAAATGACCGTATAGAAATATGGGATGAAAAATTATTTAATGCCTTTATGGATGAAAATTCTTCTGCTTTAGAAGAGATTGCTGAACATTTATTTGAGGTTAATGATGAAGCATTATAGTGTTATGTCTAAAGAAATTATTGACTCTCTTAACATAAAACCAGATGGTATTTATGTTGATGCAACTTTAGGGTATGCTGGTATGAGTAAAGAAATATTAAAAAGACTTAATAAAGATGGTTTATTAATTGGAATAGATCAAGATAATGAAGCAAGAGAATATTCATATGAGGTTTTAAAGAGTGTAGGAGATAATTTTAAAATAGTTGCATCTAATTTTGTAGATTTAAAAAATATTTTAAATGAATTAAATATTCAAAAAGTTGATGGAATTATATTTGATTTAGGTTTTTCTTCACCCCAAATTGATGATGAAAAGCGTGGGTTTTCTTTTATGAAAGATGCTCCTTTGGATATGCGAATGAATTTGGATAGTTCACTAAATGCTAGTGATATTATTAATAATTATAGTGAAGAAGAATTAACTAAATATTTTTATGAATATGGGGAAGAAAAACTTTCTAAAGCTATTAGTAAACAAATAGTTAAAGAAAGAAAGATAAAAAAAATAGAAAGAACTTTAGAGTTAGTAGAGATTATTAAAAAGGGTACAGGAGCTAAATATTTTTATAAAGAACATCCCGAAAGAAAAATATTTCAAGCCTTAAGAATACTCGTAAATAATGAACTCGAAGTTTTAGAAAAAGTATTACCGGATGCAATTGATGTATTAAAAGTAGAAGGTAGACTTTCCGTCATTACCTTCCATTCTTTAGAAGATCGGATTGTAAAAAATATTTTTAAAAAATATAGTGAAGTTGATGCAATAGTTAAAGGACTACCTCAAATACCTGAGGCTTATAAGCCTAAAATAAAATTAGTAAATAAAAAACCAATAACACCAAGTGAGGAAGAATTAGAACAAAACAGTCGTAGTCATAGTGCTAAACTTCGTGTAATAGAAAGGGTATAGAAATGAGTAAAAAGAAAAGTAAAAGATTAAAATTATTAAAAGGTGAAAAATTTATGTATGTGGTATTAGTATTTTTAATTATTTCTATACCTACAGTAAATGTTTTTACCAAAGCATTACTATCAGAAACAAATATTAAAACAGAAAAATTAAAAAGTAAAATTGAAAAACAAGAAAGTACTAATGAAAGTTTAGAAATGCAAATAGATGAATTAGTAAGTATGGAAAATATACAAAAAATTGCAGAAGAGTATGGACTTTCATATATAAGTGATAATATAGTAAAAGTAGAAGGTGAATAATATATGAAAAAGAAAGTTACAATAAAAATACCTAAAGTCCTAGTTTTTATTGTGGCTTTTCTTTTTATTGTAATAATAATTAGACTTTCTTATATTTCTCTAAGTGAAAATATTAATGGTATTAACTTAGGAGAGTTTGCAAGTCATAGAAATACTAAAAGTGAAGTAATTTATGCTAAAAGAGGAAATATTTATGATAAAGATGGTGAAACTTTAGCGTCAACAGTTAATTCCTATAAAATAATAGCGTACCTAGATTCTAGTAGAACAACTGATATGAAACATCCCGAACATGTAGTAGACAAAGAATCTACAGCAAAAATGCTTAATGAAATGTTAGGTATAGATTATGACAAAGCTATGGAACTTTTAAATCAAGAAGGAAAATATCAAACTGAATTTGGTTCTAAAGGTCAAGGAATTAGTGAATCTTTAAAAAATAAAATTGAAGCATTAGATATGCCAGGAATAGATTTTATTGCTAGTCAAAAAAGAACATATAGTATGGGTTCTTTTGCTTCTTACATAATAGGGTATGCCAAAGTTAAAGAAAGTGGCGATATAGTTGGAGAATTAGGACTAGAATCTTATTATGACAAAGATTTATCTGGTACAGATGGCCTTACAACTTATCAAACTGATGCTTATGGTTATACACTTCCTAGTGCTAAAATAATTACAGAAGATGCTATTAACGGTAGTGATATTTATTTAACTATTGATAGTAATATTCAACTTTTTGCTGAAACACTTACCCATAATTTAGCTAAAGATTATGAAATGGATTGGATGATTTTTTCTGTAATGGATGCTAAAACTGGAGCTATTGTAGCAAGTTCTACTTATCCTAATTTTGATCCTAATGATTTAAATACTTTAACATCTTATATGAATCCTTTAGTAAGTTATGAATATGAACCAGGAAGTACCATGAAAATATTTTCTTTTGCCTCTAGTATTGAAGAAGGAAAATATGATGGTAATGCTTTATATGATTCAGGTTCTATCCAAGTAGCGGATGCTACTATTAAAGACTTTAATAAATATGGATGGGGTAAAATAAGTTATGATACTGGTTTTGCTTATTCATCAAATGTTGCAGCATCTAAATTAGCTTTAAATTTAGGAGCAGAAAAGTTAACTGATTATTATAAAAATTTAGGTTTTGGTAAAAAAACCGGTATTGAACTTGCTAATGAAGTAGAAGGTAAAGTTAATTTTAAATATTTAAGTGAACTTGCTACTGCATCATTTGGTCAAGGTATAACAGTAACTCCAATTCAAATGCTTCAAGCTTTAAGTGTTTTAACTAATGATGGAACAGTTTTAAAACCTTACGTTGTTGATAAAATTGTAAGTGATAATAATGAAGTAGTTTATGATGGAAAAAGAACAGAAGTTGCTAAAGTTTATAGTAAAGAAACTACTGATTATATTAAAAAATTAATGCATAATGTAGTTTATGATGGCTTATATGATTATTGGCGACCTAGTAAAACTATTATGATTGGAAAAACAGGTACAGCTCAAATAGCATCTCCAAAGGGAGGTTATTTAACTGGAGGAAACGATTATATTAGAAGTTTTGCAGGAATCTTCCCTGAAGAAGATCCTAAATATATTGTCTATGTTGCTGTAAAACAAATTAATGCTTCAGCAAGACCTATTGCAGCAGAACTTACTAAAGCAGTTGATGATATTGTATCTTATTTAGGTATTGAAAATACTAACACAGAATTAATTAATAAAGTAGTAACTTTAAATAACTATATAAGTACTGATATAAATACTACAAAGGAAGAATTAAAAAGTAAAAATTTAAATGTATATACTATTGGAAGTGGAAAATATGTAATAAATCAGTACCCACTAAAAAATATTGAAGTTCTTGAAGGTAGTAAAGTATTTTTAGTTAGCAATGTTCATGACTATAAAATGGAAGATTTAACAGGATGGAGTTTAAATGAAGTAATGACATACGCAAATATTTTAGGTATTAAAATAGAAATTAATGGATATGGTAAAGTAATTAGTCAAAATATTTTAGCAGGAGAAGATATAAATAGTGATACTGTATTACAAGTAACTTTAGAAAAATAAGAAATTTTTGACAATTATACGTAGTTTAGTTATAATATATTTGAGTAATGGTAGTAAAGGAGGAGAAAAATGATTAATCCCCAAACTTATGATGGTATATTAAGATTTATAACAATTGGTGTAATTGGTGCATTAATTATTTTTGGAGCAGTTCTTAGTTTGAAAGATAACAAAAAAGGAAAGAATAGCAAATCTAAAAAAGTTAATAAAAAGACAAGTAAGAAATAGCTTTACGAATATTTACAATTTATTTTACAAATTAAAAACAAAATATAGTCACATTTAAATTTATGTGCTATATTTTTTATATAGAATAAAAAGTAAAGAAGGTAATAATATGTGTAAAGTAAAAAAATACTTATGGTTATTATTAACACTTTTTATTACAAAGAGTGTTTATGCTGCAAATATTACAGTTAAAGATTGTGAATATACAGATGAATATATAAAGTGGTTGAATCAAAGTGAAAGTGTTAAGAAAAATTTTGTTATGCCAACAATGTGTAAAGATGACAATTTAAAAAAATATAATATTGTTGGTACAAATTCTAAATTACAAGATGTAAGTATAGAAAATAGTAATTTTAATTTAAAAACATATGAATTAGTTACTGATATTAAAGATCAACAAGATACAGAAGCTTGTTGGGCATTTGCTACTAATTCTTCAATTGAATCAAATTTACTTATGAATAATAAAGGCACTTATGATTTAAGCGAAGCCCATATGGATTTAGCAACGCAAAGTAAATATAATAATAATCGTAATACTTTTAATAGAGCTAAAAATAGTGGAGGTAATTATTTAATTTCCTCAGCATATATTATGAATTCTTGGGGACCTATTTTAGAAAGTGATTTACCATTTGATAAATTAGTAAAATATAATGATGAAGAAGATACTGCTGAAAATCATATTTATGCAAGTGATGTAATTAATAGAAAAGCTGTATTAGATGTTAATTCGATAACTTTTTTGGGTAATACTGGCTCTTGTACTCAAAATACTATTAAAGATATTAAAGAGTATTTAATTAGTAATGGTGCATTAGCAACTTATATATATTTACCAAAAGAAAATAAGAATATTCAATACTTATATTATAATGGAGAAGAATTAGTTAATCATGGTGTAAGTATTGTTGGTTGGGATGATAATATATCTGTTGATAATTTTACAGAAGATAAACCAACTAGTAATGGAGCATGGATTGTTAAAAATTCTTATGGTGGTAATGAGTATCAATATGTATCTTATGAAGATGTTCATGTATGTAATAATGTAGTAGGATTTTTTGATATAGATAATGAAGTAGAAGATAATACTTATTATTATGATAATTTAGGAGGAAATACTACTAGTAGTGTTTCTACAAATGAATTATATTTAGTAAGTGTATTTAATAAAAAATCAATAAAAAGAAATGAAGAATTAAAAGAAGTAGCAATGTATTTTTCTAAAGTTGGTCAAAAATATGAAATATATTTTGCTAATGGCGAAGCCTATAATATAGAGGGAGCTAAAAAAGTTGGTGAAGGTACTACTAATTTTGTAGGATATAAAACTATAAAATTAAGTAATCCAGAAATAATTAATAATGATAAATTTACAATTATTGTTAAATTAACTGATTCTGAAAATATTAAATTTGAAGTTTCTAAAAAGAAACAAGGTGTAGAAGTTTATGATAGTATGAAATTTACTAAAGGTGTTCAATTTATTTCTACTGATGGAATAAATTATTCAGATACAACTAATAATGAAGATGGATCATTTCATTTAACTATTAGAGCATATACTAATTCTTTAGAATTTATTTCTAATAATACAAATGATGAAAGTACAAATAATGTACCTAATGAAAGTAATGTTAATGTTAATACGGAAAATAATATAAATAATTTAACTATTACAGGTGATGATAATAGAGTAGATACTCCAACTGAAAATAAACAAACAGGGTATTACATACCAAGTATTTTAATACTTATAGTTATTCCAATAATTTTTATAATAAAAAAACTTAAGAAAAAGAAAATATATAATATTTAGTAATTAAAATACTATACTGGGAATAAATAAAATTTCCAGTATTTTTTTTGGAAAAATTTAGTAAAAAGTTAAATAGTGTAAAGTAAATAAAAAGTTAGTTTTAATTTTTTGAAACCCTTTATTTATAAGCAAAAACAGCTAATTATTAATTTTTAAAATTGTTAGAAAATTAAATTAAAACAATCTAAAATTTAAGAAAAATAAATAATTTAAAAAGTTTATAACAAATTTAGATTGACATATTTGATACGGGGGAGGGGTATAATATTTATAGGAAGGAGAAAAAGGAAAAAAATGAAAAATTTAAAAATGTTTGCAATTGGTCTTGCTGCATTCGCTGCAATGACTATGGGTGTTAGAGCTGTCACTCAAGATACTATTAGTGTATGTACAGGTACTGACACAGATAATATTACTTGTACTTTAACTACTGATGATGAAATTTCCAGTGCTTTAACAGTTTCAGAAGGAAAAGTTGTTACTATTAACGCTAATGGACATACAATTAAATTATTAAATAATTTAACAGTTAAAGGTACATTAAATATTGTAGAA
This sequence comes from uncultured Bacilli bacterium, assembly GCA_947589495.1. Classification (GTDB taxonomy): domain Bacteria; phylum Bacillota_I; class Bacilli_A; order RF39; family UBA660; genus SIG200. The sequence goes on from CANQAK010000039.1 coordinate 7,089, forward strand.
GGTAATTTAGATATTGCTGGTAAAAGTGTTACTATTCAAACAAATGGTAAATTATCAATTACTGGTGCAAAAGCTAAAACTGTAAATGGTAATCCAATAGCTGCATTACATGATAGCGCTGCAGTATCAAACAAAATTACTGTTAACGGAGGAACTCTTGAAGTTAGTAATAACGAAGATAGAGGAATTCTATTTGTTAAAGAAATTGATTTAAAAAGTGGTGCAAAATTTGTAGCTACTAATAACAAAGAAAATGTTATGAATGGTATCATTTTAAAAGCAGATGCATCTACTGTTGAAGTAACAAAAAACAACAAAGGTGGTGTTAATGGTCAAATTATTTTAAGTAATGGTTCAACATTAACTGCTACTGATAATGGTTTACAAGGTGTTACATTAAACACTGGTTCAAAAATTGGAAAGGATTCTAAAATAGTTGCTACTGGTAATAACACAAATACAACAGCTTATACTCCAGATAGAACTCCATCTAAAGGTGATGTTCTTCTTAATGGAACTGTAACTGTTGAAAAAGGTGGTTCTATTGAAGCTGGAACAGTTGCTCCACTTAAGAATACATGGGCTGCAAATACTGCAGATCAAACAGTTGTTAGTACTAATTTAGTAGTAGCAGAAGGTGGAATTGTTAAAACTGAAGAATTTAAAGAAATTTGTGCTGGAACAGCAACTGCATGTACTGATGCTAAAGGTGTTACTATTGCTACTAATTCTAAAGGAATAGTATATGAAGGTGATACAGTTACTGTTTATGGAAACATAGATGATAACTATGAATTTGGTTCAGATGTTAAAAATGTTGTAATTTCTAGTGGAGTTTCTACTTCATTACAATTCACTGTTGCTCCAGGAACTAGCATTAGTAATAATTCAAACGTTCCTGTAGTAGTTACTCCAAAAGGAGGAGCTGCTCAAGTTGTATCTAAAGCTACAACTGCTACAGTTGGTCAAGCAACAACAGAACCAACAGAACCACAAGATCCTTCTACTACAGAACCTACTGTACCAGGTGATGAAGGACAAAATAATAATCCAGTTGTTGGAGACGAAGCAAACAGCCAACAACCAACTGACAATGTTCCAGTAGCTAAAACTGGTGATAACATTGTTACATTCATGGGATTAGGACTTGCTAGTTTAGCAGTTGTTGCTTATGGCACTAAAAACCTTAAAAAGCAATTCAACTAATCATAGTAAGGTAAATTAAATTTAGCTAATATTTGCTAACCAAAAAGCTTAAAAACTTTTTGAAGACTCGCAAACACTTCAAAAATTCATTCTCTATATACCTTTTTATAGAATAAAGCTTAAGTCAGCAAATTTAGTATAGAGAACATACTCATTTAGAAATAAAGGGTATGTTTTTTTTATTGGAAAAATTTAGTAAAAAGTTAAATAGTGTAAAGTAATAAAAATTAAGTAGTAAATTTCTTGAAACCCTTTATTTATAAGAAAAAACAACAAATTATTAATTTTTAAAAACGGTAGAAAAACAAATTAAAACAATTTAAAATTTAAGAAAAATAAATAATTTAAAAAGTTTATAACAAATTTAGATTGACATATTTGATACGGGGAGGGGTATAATATTTATAGGAAGGAGAAAAAGGAAAAAATGAAAAATTTAAAAATGTTTGCAATTGGTCTTGCTGCATTTGCTGCAATGACTATGGGTGTACATGCTGTTAGCACTACACCTTGTAACAAGCCTGGACAAAGTTTACCTAGCGTAACAACTGCATGTCAAGCTAGCGTTAATGATGAAGGATATGCTTCTAAGGTAGATGCTTGGGCTGAAGTTATAAATAATGGTGGTACTATTGAGTTATATGAAGACTTTGAAATTAGTGCTGTAAATTATAACATTACTAAAGATGTAACTGTTGAAGCTGGTGAACATACATTTACAATTAATAATGCTCATCATATAACAGTAAATAATGGAGCTACTTTAACAATTAATAATGGTACATTTAAAGTTACTCAAACTAGTAATGCTATACCATTTATTGTTGATAATGGTGGTACTTTAGTATTAAATAATGTTAATTCTACATTAGGAGGAACATTTGTTACTAATAATGGTACTACAACAATTAAAGGAGGAGAAATTACAGACACATGCATTAATGATCCTATCTTTAATAATAATGGAACACTTACAGTAAATGGAGCTAAAATAAATGCTACTAATGCAAAAACTGTAATTAGTAATAGTGGTGTTGTTACATTAGAAGAAAATACTGTTAATGCACCTGCATCTAAATTAGTTATTACTGCTAAACATGGTAGTGAAGCTACATTAGTAAGTGGTACTTATAATGTTAATCGTGTTTTAGACGATACATTAGCTAATACACCTAATGCAGCTAATGGTGAAAAAGCTGCTAAAATTGTTATTAAAGGTGGTACTTATAATACTGCTGGACAAGCAATTGAAGCTGATGGTGGTATTGCATTAACTATTGAAGATGGTACATTTACTGCTACTTCAGGAACAGCTATTAAAATTTTTGCTGCTGATGTAGTAATTAAAGGTGGTACATTCACAGCTAATAATGGCTATGTTATTGATACTAAAGCAGCTACTAATGAAAATGGAACACCTAATGCAAGTTTAACTATTTCAGGAGGTAATTTCATTGCTGCATCAAATGCTAGTAAATATGTTATTAGTATTGGTAGAGCTAAAATGACTTATGCTATTAGTGGAGGTACTTTTGAAAGTAGAGGTTCTGACAACTACGCAGCTATAAAAATAAATTTAGCTACACCTACAACAACTCAAAATGGTGTTACAAGTATTGCAAATGCTGTTAAAGGAATTTTAACTGGCGGTAAATATTTAAATAATATTGTTGCAGCTGTAGTTGTTAATAGTAAAGGAGCTACTGTTGATGTATCAGATCAATTAGTTGCTGAAGGTTATACTGTTAAAGTTGAAGATCCTTACAAACTAGTTGTGTCTACTAATCCATCAACAACAGAACCAAGACAAGATGAACCAACTGTTCCAAGTGATGAACAACAAAATAATGACCCAGTTGTTGGAGATAATGCAAACAGCCAACAACCAGAAGAAAATGTTCAAGTTGCAAAAACTGGTGACAATATTGTTACTTATATGGGACTTGGACTTGCTAGTTTAGCAGTTGTTGCTTTA
>CANQAK010000040.1 GCA_947589495.1 uncultured Bacilli bacterium
TCCCCACTAGGCTGTGTAGTTTCTTTATTAAAACTCCCCACTAGATTTTCTATATGGTGTTTTTTATCTCCCCACTAGATTTTCTAGAGCCTATTTTACACAAATTAAAAGACGTCGTTCTAATTGTAATAGAATAACGTCTATCTAATATTACTTTAGGTGGCATGAAATATCACACTTCCTATATATTTAGTATACTCTGTTTTTATATATTACAATCTTGTTTTAGCATTTACATTTAAAAATTCTTAAATAAGTAATTGCCACTAGAAATTTTATATTTCTAATTTGCTATGTAGAATGGATCAGAAGTCGATCCCTCCCCTCCTAATTCAACATTGGAACTTAGATAGAAGACAGGGCGTACCGCAAACGCATTTTGTAAGGCAAGGGCATAAACCTGACCATTCAAATCCACACCCCACACATAGAAATAAGTGTCTGAGCTGTTACTTCGACCTAAACGAGTCATAGTCCATTCCCACGCCTCGCTTCCGGATGTCGCCCCTCCATTATTACTCATATGTATCCAACTGGTTTTACATGTACTATAATTTACTCTACAACTTGTATAATCTCCTTCTGTACTTCCCGAATATGCATAATCGTGTACATACATTAATCCTATTGGTTTAGAATCAGTCTTTTTTTCCCATTTTTTATTTTGGATATAACTTCCATTACTTGGATCATAATATTTTGTGTTTGCTTGCCCCGTTTCTATCATATATGCTTGTTCTGCTGTTATATAATCTTTAGTTACTAAATCAGAACTTATATCTCCATATAACCATTCTTGTGGTTCTATTTTATTTTTTATTTCTTCATTTAATGAATTGTAGAAGGTATCATTTAATGTATCAAATATTAAACTATTTGGCCACTCTTTATTACTTTCTATTCTAGAATAATCTGTCCACCATTGATACGTATCTCCATATCTTGTTTGTTTTATTACCTTTATATTTCCTTCAGGGGTTATTCCTATTATTCGGTACATGTTATTACTTTGATTTGCACATTTTTTATCATTTAGTTTTCCTAAACATATATAATTATTTTTTACCACATTATATGCTCCTTGATATCTGTACATTCCTCCGACTAAGTTATCATTTAATGTATTGGTTGTATCATACTTTTCTAAATCATCTACAGACAATTGTTTATCAAAATACAAATAACAATATGCAGTTTTATTACTTGTTATTGTTACATCATTAGTATTTGGTGTCATTGTAACATCTATTGTATTTCCATCTATGTCTTCGCATCTACTTTCATCACTATTTAACTTATATCCTGTTGGAAATAAATCTTTATTTTCATCTGTTCCATTATATTCTACATATTTTCCATCTTGTTTTACATACATCGCAAATTGTTTTCTATCTATGGTTTTTTCCTCTTTTATATCATTTAATTCTTTTACTTCATTTTTACTATTAAATGACATATATGTTAAATATGTAAAACATATTTCTATTACTATTAACATTAATATTATTACTTTTTTTCTTTTCTTCATCTACTATTCACCCTTCTTAATACTATTATGATTTCATCTTATTTTTGTTATTCATTTTTTTATCGGTATTTATAACACTATCATCACTTTAATTGTAATTTCTTTTTATTTTATTGTCAATACAACACATTTGTTTTCTGAAAAATTGTGTCAAGAAAAAAAGAATTAAATTAATAATTCTCTAAATAATTTATAGCATCTTTTAAAGTATGAACTTTAACTAATTTAACTTTTAAATTTCTTTTTTTCTTAACTTTAAGAGCTTCTTCATAATTTTCTTCTGGGCAAAAAAAGATATCTGCTTTCTTTTTTTCTGCTGCTAAAATCTTATATTTAACTCCTCCAATTTCTTCAACTACACCATCACTTGTAATGGAACCAGTTCCTACTATATTAAGTCCTTTAGTAATATCTTCTTCTGTTAAAGCATTATATATAGCTAAACTCATCATTAATCCACCACTGCTACCAGATTCATTATCTTTCATTTTAACATCAACAGGTATTTCTGTTTTATATTCATAAGTAGTACTAAACCCTACTCCTACTTTTAAAGTATCATCACTATTATCTTTATAAATAGTAGCTTTTCTTTTATAATATTCTCCTTTATTTAATACTTTTAATTCTATTTTATCTTTTTCTTCTAAAGTATTTATATACTCTTTTAATTCATCAATACTATTAATTTTTTTATCATCTACTTCTAATATTTCATCTCCAACTTTAATATTAGTATTAGCGTCTTCACTTATATAAATTACTTTATTTATCTCTTTATTAATAGTTATATCATAATCTGATTCTTTAAAAGCTGCAATTATGGCATTATCAATGCCTTCAGTTAAATATTCTTTACCAACTTCTAATACACTTTCATAACTATCTTCATTGGTAATATCTTTAAGGGGAATTAAATCCCAATCAGGAAGAATAAAAGAAAGTAAAATAAATGGAGCACTACCTTTAATTGCCGTAACATAACTCATAGAAAAAGTTCCTTTTTCTTCATATTGTTTATCTATTTCTACTCTTTTAGCTAAATTAATAGTACCTCCACTTTTATAAATTACATAAGGAAATTCAAAATTAAATACTAATAAAATTATAGCTAAAACAATAAAAAATTTATAATTTTCTTTAAAAAAATTTTTAACTTTTTCATATAATTTAGTAAACATATTTCACACCCTAATTTATTATAGCACTTCGAGGTATTTTTATGAATAAACTTAAAAAAATTTTCACAATATTTTTATTATTTGTTTTTTTATATTTATTATTTAAATATAGTCATTTGATAAATGTAAGCGTCATAGACGCTACTAACATGTGGCTTACTAAAGTATTTCCTTCTTTATTTATTATGTTTGTTTTAAATGATTTAATAATTAATACAGGAATACTTGAAGAAGTATCTTTATCATTAGGTAATTTTTTTAATAAAATATTTAATACTAAAGGAATAAGTATTCTTTCTTTTATCCTTTCTATGTTTAGTGGAACCCCATCAAGTGCATTTATTTTAAAAGAAATGTTATTAAATAATAGTATTAGTTTAGAAGATGCTAATAAATTAATTGCTTTTACTTATTTTTCTAATCCCTTATTTTTATATAATATTTTAAGTTTATCTTTTAATAAATTTATTACTTTTAAAATAATTATTATTCATTATTTATCAAATATTTTAGTAGGTTTATTTTTTAGAGGTAAAAAAATAAACCAGGGAAAAATAAATAATGAATATAGAAGTAATAAAAATAATAATATATTTTTATTACTTCCTAAATCTATTACTAAAAGTTTTAATACTCTTTTAGTAATTTTAGGTACTATAACATTTTATATGATTATAACTAATCTAATAATAACTATCCTTCCTTTAAATAATACTTTTATTGTAATAATTAAAGGTATATTAGAAATTACTCAAAGTTTGAATATATTACCTAATTTAAATATTTTAAGTATTTTTAAAGAGATTATAGCTATTGCTATAATCTCCTTTGGTGGTTTATCAATTCATACCCAAGTATTATCAATTATCAATGATACTAAAATATCTTATAAAAACTTTTTTATAGGAAGAATATTACATACCCTATTCAGTACAAGCACCTATCTTTTTATAAGCTTTATTATTAGTGGTTAAATATATACCATTATTAGTATCTAAATCTTCTTTATTACCAGCATAAGTTATTTCAATATCATCAACTACATTATTTTTTTCTTTATTATTTTGAGAATTTTCTATTTTATTATATAAATAAAAATCTATTTTAAAATAATAACTATTTGATAAATTATCAACATAATAAGTAAACATACCACAAGGATCTAAAGTAGCATCTTTTAATTCCCAAGAAGAACTTTCTTTTTTATAATTTATATATTTTAAATAGTAGTTTTTTTCATCTTCTCCTAAAGAATTTTGAGTAGTTTTAATACTACTAGATAACTCCGTAGTAACTATGTTACCCCCTACTAAAAAGTCAAATTCTAACTTTATATTACCATCAATTGATTTATCTTTAATACCTACTAAAGGATAAGTAGTTAAATCATCTTCAATAGTTTTTATAATTTCCACTCTGTTAACTTGATTATTAAATGCAAAATTATTATTATTTGTTTCATTTTTTAAATCATTTAAAAGAGAAAATAAGAAAGTTAAAACTATACTTATTAAAACTATACTTACTAATAATTCTAAAAGAGACATTCCTTTATTATTTAATTTCATTTTAACCTCTATCTAAAGTAAACCGTACAAACTGTTGGTCCTTCACTTTGAACTTTAAAAACACCATTTAAATACTCAATATCTGCTCCATTAGTACATCCAGCATCATACATTTCATAGCCTCCTAAAGGGGCTTTAGATAACTCATATTTTAAAGTATCTTTATTCATTACATAAACATTAACTTGAATATCTGAAAAAGCCATATCATAATATAAATTACAAACATCATCAGTTGTAGAACTTACTTCAGGAATACCATCTTTAAATGTTAAACTAGAATTATTTTCACATTTACTTTGTTCTTCATTAAAAACATATCCCATTGGTACTATTGAAACTTTTTCATAATCACCATTACTTGTTTCTAAATAATAATTAAATAATACATTACCGGTAGTTTTTTCAAAATAAGCACGGCATACTGTTTGAGTATCGCTAACACCTTCTAATGTACCATTAGAGTATGTTAGAGAGGCACCAGAATAATCACATTTATAACCTACATATTTATAACCAACCCCTGGTATTCCATAAGTTCGACTATATTTTTTACCTGTCGTATATCCAGAAACTCCTTCTGTAGTTTCTTCCATAATAATTATTTCTACTTTATCAGTACCACCATTATAATAAACATTACATTCATTTTTACCTTCAGTATCTACAATTAATTCATGATTTTCTTCTTTTATAGAGGTTTTTATATCACTATTTTTACATACATACTCATTAAAATTATAATTATACCCGGGTATTTGAGAAGAAAAAGTATAATTTAATCCATTATGTTCATGAGTACCATAAGCATCTTCTTTATAAATATTAATTGTTATATCACTTTCATTTTTAGTAAATTCCACATCACAAACTGTTTTAGTAGATGTAGAAACTTGAAATATTCTAGTATTAGTATCAAAAGTTAAAGTAGCTCCATTAGTACATTTAGAGCTTGTTAAAGTATAATTGTAACTAGGAACAACATCAGTTAATTTTAAAGTACCATTTTCATGAATATAAATATTAATATCTATATCTTTTTGTAATTCTTTAAAATAAGCATAACAAGCATCTTTACGTGCTAAAGCTACTGAAATATTACCATTTGCATAACTCATTTTAGAACCATTTTTACAATAACTATAATTTTCTTCTAAATAATAACCAAAAGAAGGTATATTATTAGATAATTCATATGTTTTTGTATTTTGATTCCATACTAACATATTAACAGTTACATCATTCATAGATGCTTCTGCTAAAGTATTTTTAATATCACTTTTATATTCATTAATTAAAAAACGCATGCTTGAATAAGAATTCAATAAAAAAGTCATTAGAAGAAGAAAAATGATAAAAAAAGTATAAATTAAAGTTGTCGAAACAAAACCATTTTTCTTCATGTTACACACTTACCCAACTATAATAATTATGACAATTTGTATTATTGACATCACAAGTATTATACTCTACTAATAAAATATAAGTACATGAAATATCTATATATACTGTTTTTAAATAATTAATCATATCATCACTTAAATTCATATATAAACTATTACAATTTTCATAATCAGTACAAGTAGAATCTAAAGAACATTCTAAAGTACATTTTTTTAAATTATTTAATTTATTTTCTTCAACTAAAATCATTTGTTTAACATCAAAATCTTCTAAAAGATTAGCAAAATAATTTTGTTCTTTTTCATAATTAGTAAATAAATCTTGATATTCTAAACCAACTGTAACAAAATATTTATCTTTATTAGTAGTAATATCTCTAATAACAGATAAAATATTTAAATCATCTAATTTATTTTTAATATAATAAGTTCTATAAATATAGGCAATATCATCATAATATACTCTTGCTTTTTCTGATTGCAAAACATTTGTAAAAGATGAATAAATTAGTAAAAGTGAGCTAGTTAAAACAACAATAGCCACAATAGTCTCAACGAATACAAAACCATTCTTATTCAATTTTGCTCACTCCCTATTATTCATTATAAACTATTCGTTAATTTTTTACAATCAAAAAAGAGGCTTATTCTAGCACAGCTTTTATTCTTCTTACACCTGCACTAGATGATTCCTCTTTAACAATTTTAAAATGTCCTAATTCACTAGTATTTTGTACATGGGGTCCACCACATAATTCTTTAGAAATATTACCAATACTATAAACTGTAACAATATCGGGATATTTTTCTATAAACATACATTCAGCACCACTTTTAATGGCTTCTTCTTTACTCATTTCTTCCTTAGTAACAGGAAGGGATTCTTTAATCCATTCATTAACTAAATTTTCAACTTTTTCTTTTTCATCATCAGTTAATTTATGATCACAGTTAAAATCAAAACGCATTCTTTCTTCTGTAATATTAGAACCTCTTTGATGAATATCTTTACTTACAACTTCTTTTAAAGCAGCATTTAAAAGATGCGTTGCTGTATGATATTTTGTTTCCATAAGTCCACTACTGGCAAGTCCACCTTTAAATTTTTGAGTAGCACCAGCTCGACTTTTTTCTTGATGTTCTCTAAATTTAGCATTAAATCCTTCTTCATCAACGGTAATTCCTTTTTCTAAAGCAATTTCTTTAGTTAACTCTAAAGGAAAACCATAAGTATCATATAATTTAAAAGCTAAATCTTTATTTAATGTATTTCCTTCTAAATGAGATATAATTTTTTCAAATTCTTTTAATCCTTTTTCTAATGTACCATTAAATTTATGTAATTCATTAGTTAAAACATTTAAAACAACTTCTTTATTATCTCTTAATTCTTGATAATAACTTTCATATTTATCTATAACCATTAAAGCAAGAGTCCGTTCAAAACCACTATCAAGAGGAATACCTATTTTTTTAGCATGACGAATCATTCTTCTTATAAGTCTTCTTAAGATATAACCTTGATCAGTATTTGAAGGTACAATTCCTGAATAATCAGCAGCAATAAAAACAGAAGTTCTTATGTGATCAGCAATAATTCTAATACTTTTTTTATTTTCTTCATAAGTCGTATTAGCAAGAGAAGAAATTTTTAAAATGATATCTTTCCATATTGATGATAAATAATTATCATCTACTCCCTCTAAAATAGCAACTGTTCTTTCTACTCCCATACCTGTATCAACATTTTTCTTTGGAAGTTCTTTATATGTACCATCACTATTTTTTTCATATTCCATAAAAACATTATTCCAAATTTCTACCCATCTATCATCATCGGGATCAAAATATTCTGGTATTTCTTCATCACTTCTAAAATAAAATATTTCACTATCAGGGCCACAAGGACCTGTATCTCCTGCTATCCAAAAATTATTATCTTTATCTAAATATTTAATTCTTTTTTCACTAATACCTAAGCTTTTCCAAATACTAGCGGATTCTTCATCTTTAGGAATATCTTCATTACCTTCAAAAACTGTTACTGCTAATTTTTCTAAAGGGATATTTAAAACTTTCGTTAGAAATTCAAAACTCCAAGAAATAGATTCTTTTTTAAAATAATCACCAAGACTCCAATTACCTAACATTTCAAAAAAAGTATGATGAGTTTTATCACCAATTTCTTCTAAATCAGTAAGACGAACACATTTTTGAACATCTGTAAGCCTCGTTCCTAAGGGATGAGGCTCTCCAAGGAGATAAGGTACTAAAGGTTGCATACCAGCAGTATTAAATAAAACACTTGGATCATTTTCAGGTATTAAAGGAGCACTAGGTATTATTTTATGTCCTTTACTTTCAAAAAAACTTAAGTATTTCTTTTTTAAATCTATATTTGCCATTATTTAATTCCTTCTAAATATTTAAATACTTTTTCTTTTAATTTATTTATTTCATCATTAGCTAAAACATAATCAAATTCTTCATAATTTTCTAAAGCTACTTCAGAAATATGAGATTGTTCTTCTACTGTAAGATTACTCTTACTAAATTGATTCTCTACATAAATTGCATATACTTCATCATAATTTAATTTAATTTGTTCAATTTCATCAGGGAATCTTACATCACTTACAATAACATTATCTGTTAATGTTTCATAAATTTTTAAATCATTTAACATATTATTAATAAAGTATTTACTATCAATACTTCTTATTTTATCTCCAAGTGTTTGTAATTCTTTTCTTGGTTTAGTATTAGGATTACCATCCCAATCAGTTAATTCTTTTACAAAGTTTTTTAAATATTTACTATATTCAGTTATAACAACACTTTCTAATTTATAAATATAAAATTCTTTAATTAGTTTAGCTACTTCTCCTTTACCACTATCAGCTTTTCCTGCTACTAAAAATATTCTCATACGTCTTTCCTTTCTTCAAATAAGAAGGATGGTACACTTAAAGGAGTCAATTAAGACGGTACCATCCTTCTTTTACTTTTATTAGTTTTCACCAACTACTAACTCTCTTTAAATCAAAATTTTCATCGATTACTTACTTAATATAACATATTTTTTTTGAATTTTAAATACCTTTTATTTTTTCTCGAGCAAATTCAAAGATAACTCTTGCAATAGTCAGTGCTGGTGTTGCAATAATCATTCCTAAAATACCGAAGAAATGGCCAAAAACTAAAAGGGCAATAATTATAGCAATTGGATGAGTATTACTTGCTCTACTCATTACTATTGGTTGTAAGATATAACTTTCAACTATTTGAACGATAACACAAATTATAAGGGTTCCAATACCAATTAAAGGGTCTTGCGTAAGACCTACAATTACGGCAGCAGCTCCACCTATATATGGACCAATAAAAGGGATTAAATCTGTAAGACCACAAAATAATCCAAAAAGGATTGGGGCATTTAGCCCTACTAAAGCAAAACCTATGGAATCACAAACTAGAACCATTAAAGCTACTAAGAATGTTCCATTAACACATTTTCTAACTTCTGTACTCATTTTAGTTGCTAAAAAATGAATATCATTTTGAATATTTTTAGGAAATAATTTTTTAAAATGTCTACCTATACTTTCATAATCAATTAACATATAAATACCTATTATTAATCCCATAGCAAATGTTCCAATACCACTAAATAATGCTACTATGAAATCAATTATTAAATTTGGTAATTTTCCAACTATTTCTGAACTAAAAGAATTAATTGTATTTAAAAGTTTATCAGGGAAATCTCCTAAACTTAAACCATTTTCTTCAATTTGTAAGAAGAAATTTTTAATTCCATTAGTTATTCTTTCAGCAAAGCCAGGAATTAGTCCTACTAATTCATTAACTTCGTTATAGACGGTTGGAATAAATGTATATAAAAGAATAAATATTATTAAGATAAAACTAGCAAAAACAATTATAGAACTAACTGTATTATTCTTTGTCTTTTTATTTAATTTTAATACTAAAGGTCTAAGTAACCAAGATATAACAAATCCTATAAAAAAGGGACTAATAACTTTAATAAAATCAAATAATATTTTTAATAAATTTAATTGTTTAGAAACAATAATTATAGATAATATTAAACAAACGATAAAAACAAAATAAAGAATTTTTAATATTTTTTTGGTTAAAGAAATTACTTCATTTAATTCCTTTTTATTTATATCTTTATCTGAATTTTTCATTTGAAATCACCTACAATATATTTTACTACAAATATAAATAAAAAAACATAAAAATTATGCTTTTTTATTTATTCATCGTAACTATTCAGACATAAAAAGATAGAAAAAACAAAAACTATCTTTTTTTCATGTGAATAAGTAAAGAAATTTGC
>CANQAK010000041.1 GCA_947589495.1 uncultured Bacilli bacterium
CGCATTTATAATTATAAATTATTTTTAAAAAAATAAAAAGACTGTTTTCAAACTTTTCGTTTGTCAACAGTCTGAAATAGGTAAAAAAAATATTTCTTTTAAAAGAGATATTTTTTTTACAACTATTTAATAATTGATTCAAGTGCTAAAGTAATCATTTCATTTAAACTTTGTTCTCTATCTTTACCACTTAAAACAACATCACTAAATTTAGAATCAACTGCGGTTAAAATACATGATGCTTCTTTTTTAAAATAATTAGCTATATGAAATAAAGCAAATGCTTCCATTTCTTCACCAATTACATTTAATTCTTTAGGCATTCTATTTAAAACTCTATCATAATCAATATATGGTCCAAAAACATCCATAGTAGTTACATCACCAACATGTAATTTATAATTTAAAGTTTTTGCTACATCAATAATTGTATCATTTAATACACTAGATGGTTTAGTAATATGTTCTTTATAATCATTAAATGTATATGCAAAATTAGATTCTGAATAAGCACTACTAGCTAAAATTAACTCTGGTACATTTACTATAGGACTTACTACTCCACAAGTACCAATTCTAATAATTTTCTCTACATTAAAATAATGAAATAATTCCCAGGAATAAATTCCTATACTAGGCATTCCCATACCACTTCCTACTACTGAAACCTCTACTCCTTTATATGTACCTGTATATCCTAACATATTCCTTAAATCACAAACCTTTTTAGCATTACTTAAAAAATGTTCAGCAATATATTTTGCTCTTAAAGGATCTCCTGGCATTAAAACAAGTGGAGCAATACTACCCTTTAAAGCATTAATATGAATAGGTTCTTCTCCAATAAACATAAACTTCATCTCCTAATTATAATTTTAGCAAAAAAAATAAACATATAATCTTTTTTATATGTTTATTTGACAACAATTTACACAATAACTTGATTAGCATTTTTAAAATCTTTTTTAGCTGTTTCTACAAATTCTTCACTACCTATAATAGTTACTAAACTATTTAAATAATCATTATAATTATTACTATAATCTATTTTTATTACAATATTAATATTTAAATTTTTATAAATTTCATTCATTTTTGTTACTAAATAAGTTATAGTACCAGGGTTATCATTATTAATATAGAGAATAAATTCTCCTTCATAATTAATTAAATTATGAAATATTTTTAAAATACTTAATATATCTCCTTCAGTAATTAATATATTACCTGCAATTGGCGAATCAGAAAACATATATTGAGGAGAAAATTCTAAATAATTAATAATATCATCACAAGTAACATTAAGTCCTAAACTATTATCAGCATTAACTAAAGTTTGAAATGCTTCATATTCATTATTAATTACAGTTAATAACTTTTTATAAATATTATAATTGTTCATTTTTTAATATTTCCCTTCTTTTATTTATTTATAAAATTAATCGCTGCTTCTAAATCATATGTACCATTTATTTCATTATATAAATTTCTTTGCCAATTATTAATTGATGTATGATAAATTCTTTTAACACTATTATTAGGTAAAGCACTCATGTATTCTGTTAAATTTATTTGAGTCATCTTACTCATTTCAATAAAATTATCTATATACATTACATAAGTAGCATCAAAAATTGCTGGTTCCAAATCATTATCATCAGACCAAAACTTTTCTAAAATAACTTTTCCGTTTGGATAAACAAAAGCAAAATAACCAGAAAAAGTATTTAATCCCCGCATTGCATTACCTATAAATCCTGAATTATTAAGAATTTCAATGCGCATATTTACTTCTTCAATTAATTCTTCTTTACTTTTTTTTCTTATATTTTTATGATCAATTTTTTGATTTAAATGATGTGTTTTTATAGATTCATCTCTTTTTAAAAATTGCCAATTAACTTGTGTTTCATCTTCATATAAAGAAGTTACTTTTTTAATTAAATTTATATCTTTATATTTTTCAATATTTTCTTTTCCTAAATTAGTTAAAATAATTGGTTTAGCTTCTGGATGTCTTTTCATTAAACCCGCAAATTCTTCTTGAAATTTTTTTATTCCATAACGCACTTTTTTTCTACTTGGTAAAGTATATAAAATTTTAGGATTATAATTTTTATCATTAATAATAACATCTTCTAAAGCATTACTATATTTTACTAAATAAGAATATGTATTATCTAAAATACCTTCTTCTTTTTCTTTTTTTATATTATTTTCATAAATTATTTTAGCAAATAAAAGATAAAAAGTATCTGATAAAAAACACTTATAAAATTCATTTATATCAATACTTTTATCAAAAAAATCTCCAAGTGAAGGCAAACCTTTTTGTAAACTATAAGCAAAGTCATAAGATAATTTAACAAAATCTTTAAATTCTAAAAATGGTTTATAAAGTTCATAATCTTTCATACCATCATCAAAATATTCTGAATTTATTTCTTTTTCCATTAAATCTTTTAACTTTTCACATTTTTCTCTTAAAGCCTCTGCATAAAAATTATTCGCCTCATCATTACTTTTTTCTAAGACTTTAATTAAACTTTCAATAAATGCATTAAAAGATTCATTACTTTTACCATGTTTATCAATATTTTGATTTAAAAATCTAATTAGAAATTCATAAAAAGCTATTTTAGAATATTTTAAATGTCTTCCAAAATTATTATCATTAGCACTACAAATAAATTCAACAGGAATATTTAAAATTTGAGGATAATTAAATATTTGATTGATTGGTTCATAATATGTTTTTTGTAAAAATTGAGCAAATAAATTTTTACCATTTTCTTTTTTACTATTTTTTAATAAATTTTCTGGCTCAAAAGTCCAATCCCCATCATAAGATGGTACAGGATCAAATACAGCATCAGCCATTTCTTGTAAAAAATATTTTTCGATAGCCATCTTTATCACTCTCTAACATATTAATTATAGCATTTATTTTTAGTTTAGAAAATATTTTCCCAAAAACTTGACATAATAAAAAATTATCTTAAAGATGTTTTAAAACAACAAAACTTTCAACATGTTCAGTATTAACAAACATATCTAATAAAGTAAAATAACTTATTTTATAATCTGATAATATTATAGATAAATCTCTAACTAAAGTTTGTGGTTCACAAGAAATATAAATAATTTTTTCAATTTTAGCATTCATTATTTGTTTTAGTATTTCATGACTTACACCACTTCTTGGTGGATCTAAAATAATTGTATCAAAACTATTAGTAATTTTATTTATAATTTCTCCTGTATCAGCACATATAAATTCAGCATTTTTTAAACCATTAAAATTTTTATTTAAATTAGCATCTTTAATAGCATTAGGTATTATTTCCACCCCTAATACATGTTTTGTTTTATTACTAGCAACAATACCTAGTGTTCCTACTCCACAATATAAATCTAAAATATTTTGAGAATACTCTGTGTATTCTTTAACTAAATCAAATAATTTAGAACACATAAAAGGATTAACTTGGAAAAAAGAATTATAACTTACTTTAAATAAATAATTATTAACATTTTCAATAAAGTAATCATCACCATAAATAAGTTTATCATTTTTAATAATACCTATAATAAGATATTCATTTATTAAAGTATCATAGTTACCTAATTCATCTTCAGAATAAATTATTAAAATTAATTCATGTTTATAATTAGAGCGAATAACAATTTCTCCATTTTTTATATTTAAAACTTTTAATTTTTTTATTAATTCATTAATTTTTTCATCACAAATCAAACATTTTTGTATGGGTACTAGATTGTGAGAATTATTTTCATAAAAACCAATTTCACCATTAAATACTTTTAAACTAATTTTATTTCGGTAATTAATACTTTTCTCACACTTTATAATATTTTTTACTTGTTCTGTTATTTTTATTTTTTTTAAAAGACTATTAACTTTTTCTAATTTATATTCTAAAGCATTACTTAAAGAAATATGCATTAAATCACAACCACCACATTTAGAAAAATATGGACAAATAGCATTTTGTCTTAACTTTGATGGTTTTACTATCTCTTTTATAGTACCTATACTATATTTTTTTTGATCAGTTTTTATATTAACTGTTACTATATCACCAGGAACTGTTTTAGGCACAAAAATAATTTTGTCATTTAAATACCCAATTCCTCTTCCTAAATTATCAAATTTTACAATTTCTACTTCCATAATAATAAATATAACATAAATATCTCAAAGAAAAAAGAGTTTAAACTCTTATTCAAAAAAATCATAATATTCTTCTAAACATAAATTGTTTTCATATAAAAATTGTGCTAATCTACCAACATATCTTATATGCCAAGGCTCATATATATACCCTGTTATACTTTCTTTATCTTTTTCATATCTAACAATAAAACCATATTTATAAGCATTTTTTCTTAACCATTCAAATTCATCTAAAAAATCATCTACTTTAAATTTAGGAACATAATTATCATCTTTATAAAATCCAATATCTACAGCAAGTCCAGATTGATGTTCAGAAGTACCTGGGTATGCTAGGCTTTTAAAAGCCTTAGTACCTTTTTCTTTAATTAAATCACGCATTAAATTTAGTTGATAATTATAACTTCTATAACCAGAATCAATAACTATTTCTGTATCAAAATGTTTATTCATTTCCTTTAATAATTTTTTTACTTGTTTATATGTTTTCTTTTCCAAATAAATAATTTTATTACCACCTGTTTTTATTTTAACTTTAACTAAGTTTTTAGCTTCATAATTTTTACCCAAGGGATTTTCTTTATTTATAAGCCTTAAATAATTCATATTATCACCTACTTTATTAAATGTATTATTTGGTAAAAGTTGCCAATAATAAAAATAGTGATGAATTATGAATGAAATTATTAAAAGAATAAAAAAAGAATTTAGTAATACACCCGATTTAAAAATAAAAGAAATTAAAATAAGTTTAACTAAAAGCGTTTACGTTGTATTTATTGAAACACTTTGTTCCAGTGATAAAATTAATGAATATATTTTAAAAAATCTAACTAAATATAATAAAAGTAATAATTTAAATAGTAACGTCCCTGGTCCAAATACTACTGTTATTAAAGAATATGATCAAATTGAATATTATCTTACTAATGGTTTTGCTGTTGTAATAAGTGATAAAAAAATTATTGCTATCGAAGTAAAAGGTGACTTAAGTAGAAGTATTTCCCAAGCTTTAAGGGAACCTTCCCTTTTAGGCCCAGAAGATTCATTTAATGAAAATTATCAAACTAATATAGGCCTTATTAAAAGAAGAATAAAAACTAATACTTTAAAAACTGAAGAAATAATTATGGGAAGAAAAACTAAAACTACTGTTAGTATTAATTATTTAGAAGATGTTGCAAATATAGATAATGTAAAAATTATTAAAGAGAAATTAGAAAGAATAGATGTTGATGGAATACTTGACTGTGGAACACTTATTAATTATTTAGAAAGTGAAAATAAAACTGTTTTTCCAACCATTAGAAGAACTGAAAGACCTGACTTAGTTTCTAAAAGTTTACTAGAAGGTAAAATTATTATTATGATGGATACTTCTCCTTTTGCTATAATTTTACCTACATTTTTAGTAGATTATATAAATCCCATTAGTGATGAATATGTTAAAAGCATAAATGTTTCATTCATTAAAATACTAAGAACTTTTTGTTTTATTTTATCAATGGTTACTCCAGGAGTCTTTATTGCCATTATTAATTACAATCAAGAAACAATTCCCGCAAGTTTACTAATTAACTTTAGTGTTCAGCGTTCTGGTGTACCATTTCCTAGTATTATTGAACTTATTATGCTTTTAATAATTTGTGATATTTTAAGAGAAAGTGATTTAAGATTTCCTTCCAACTTTGGTTCTGCTATCTCTATTTTGGGAGCTTTAATTATTGGGGATGCTGCAGTTAATGCTGGTTTAGTTTCACCTATTGCTATTATAGTTGCGGCTTTTACTTTAATTAGTAGTTTAATTTTTACTGAATTAGAAATTAATAATGCCTTAAGGTATTATCGTTATTTATTTTTATTTTTTGCCGCCTTCTTTGGTCTATATGGAATATTTTTATGTACAATCTTTCTTTTAATTAATGTAACTTCTGTTAAATCTTTAAAAGCACCATTTTTTGCACCAATTTCACCATTTAATAAAACATATTTCTTTCATACATTGTTAAAAAGAAAAGATATTAAAAATACTCGACGTAGTGAACTCATAACAGATAAAAATATGCGAAGGGGAAGATTCTCATGAAAAAAATAATTACACTTATACTTTTATGTTTTCTTTTAACTGGATGTTATGACAATATTGAATTAAATAACTTAGCTATTATCACAGGAATTGGTATTGATTATAAAGATGATAACTTTTATTTAACTTATGAAATATTAAATGATATTAAAACCGAAGAAAACACTGCAATGAAAAGTTATGTTCTAAGTGGACAAGGTAAGTCAATCAGCGAAGCTTTTATAAATACTAATTATAAAGTTGGTAAAAAACCATATTATGCTCATTTAAAAGTTGTTTTATTAAGTGAAAATGTTATTAAAAATAATGAATTAAATAAAATTGTTGACTATTTTTTAAGAGATACTAACATTAGAGATGAATTTTTACTACTTATTACTAAAGATGTTACTCCGAAAGACATATTAAAACATAATAGTAAAAATACTCCAGTTATAAGTGATTATATTATTAATTTAATTGATAATGAAAAGTATAATAATAATTTAGCGATTGATGAAAATTATCAATTTATATTAGCTAAATTAATGAGTAAAGATTATGATACTGTTTTAGGAGGTATTACTATTAATAATGAAGATGAAATTACTTTAGATAACTTTGTAATTTTTAAAGATTTTAATTATAAAAATACTTTATCTAAATTAGATTCTTCTCTATATAATTTATTATCTAAAAATGTTTTTTCTTTTGCTATTGATAAATACTATGATAATAAAAATGTAACTATTGGTATAAATCATTCAAATACTTTTATCAAAGTCTTAGATGATGAGATTAAAATTGATTGTAATTTAGAAGGAAAAATATTAGAAAATGCTGCTAATTTAGATTTAGAAACAGAAAAAACTTATAAAAAATTAAATGAAGATTTTGCTAAAATTTTAGAAAGTGATATTAAAAAATTTGTTTTATTACTCCAAGATAATGAAAGTGATATTTTAGGATTTCAACAAAGATACTATCAAAGAACTAGAAAGAAAAATAATAATCTATGGTTGCATGCAAAGGTAAATGTAAATGTAGATTTAAAAATTAATACTAAAGGATTTATATTTGAGGTGAAAGAATGAAAAATAAATTAACATATTTTATTACTAGATCTTCAATGTTTGGAATTGGGTTCTTCCTGCTTTTTAAAAACACGGGAAAAGATGCCTGGATTTCAGTTATTCTAGGAACATTTTTAGGTATATGTGTTATATTTATTTATAAATATATTAAAGAATTTTTTAAAGATAAAGCTTTAAAAACTATTTTAGAAAAAACTAAATTAGGTAAATTATATCTCTTTCTATTTTTAATATTTTATATATATTTAATGCTTATCATATTAGTGTTATTACCTATGTTTGTAAATAATTTTTACCTTTTATATACTCCTAAAATAATTGTTGTTATTCCTTTTGTTTTATTAGCAATCTATATGGCTAGTAAAGAAAAAATGGTTATTGAATCTTTAAGTAATCTTTTATTTGTAGCAAGTATTTGTATAATAATTATTTATGGTTTATTTTTAACAAAATACATTGATTTTAAAAATCTATTACCCATTTATAGTACTAAATCATTTAATATTATAAAATCATCTTTAATTTATGCTTCAATAACTAGTATTCCACAAATAATAACTATTAATTATACTTATACTAATTTTAAAGATGATTTAAAAAATTATTTAGTTGCTACTGTAACAAGTTTTGTTATTGTCTTGTTAGCAATTCTAACTTTAGGAGAACCATTAATTAAAATTTATAGTTTCCCTGAATATGCTCTTTTAAAACAAATTAAAATATTAAATTTTATTGAAAATATTGAAAATTTATCAACATTTATTTGGTATTTTGATATGTATATGACTTTATCTTGTTTAACTATGAATGTTAAAGATATATTACCTAAAAAATATAATAAATTATATTTCTATGGTGTAATGCTTTTGGTATTTATTTTAGCAACAATAATTGTAGGACAAAATTATCGAATAATTATTACTTTATTCTATTACCATCCTCTTACATTATTTATTTTCTTTCTTCTTTTTGTTACACTTCTTATTTATCTTAAAAAGTTTAAAAAACTAAAAAATAATAAATAAAAAATATGTTAATTTTAAAACATATTTTTTCAGACTGTTGACAAAGTGGTATGTTTAAAATGAACATATCGCTTTTTGTTTGAAAAAATTTGAAAAATTTGAAAA
>CANQAK010000042.1 GCA_947589495.1 uncultured Bacilli bacterium
CTACTATTTTTCATATTTTACTCCTTTTAATATATCTATGTTTATAATATCATATACCCCCCCCCCAACTGTCAATAAAAAACACTGTGGAAAACCAATATGATATTTTTATGATATATTTATAATAATATTATATATTTCAAAAAATTAAAGTATATCTTTTAAAATAGTTATTTACAATTTATGGAAAAATTTATTACAAAAGAAAATGAACTTTAATTTTTTTATCTTATTTAAAATATTTCACTTACAAAAATATTTTAAATTATACTTTCCCCATACGGGTGTTAACATCAATAAATAATTAAATACAAAACCAAGCGTATTTGGAATCAAACTAAAGATACCAATTATAACATTTCATATTTTTTAACAAATAGTAAAAAATAAATTACATGTTAATCTATTACATAATTTTCTCTTTTTAATTACTAATACTTCACATATAACCAAATAACTATTAATAATTATAATTTAGCATTCATAATT
The DNA here is from genome assembly GCA_947589495.1 of uncultured Bacilli bacterium. Taxonomy (GTDB): domain Bacteria; phylum Bacillota_I; class Bacilli_A; order RF39; family UBA660; genus SIG200. The sequence goes on from CANQAK010000042.1 coordinate 490, forward strand.
ATCTTATATGCCTTTTTAATATTTTCTTTTTTATCATGATTCATATTAATAAAATTTAAATGCATTTGATATCCACTGTCAAGACTAAAAAGTAATTCTACTTTTCCTGGTTTAAAGTTAATAGCGCTAGTTGATATTGAACAATATGGAATAATATGAATTTTCTTATAATATATCGCAAGAGTATCACGATCAAAAAGAATTAGCTTTTTATCAGTAAACACAGCATAATCTTTATTATTTTTATATGCAATGATTATTTTTTCACTAACATCAACATACTCTTTTGCATAATCTGGTAAATTTTCTTTACTAACTTCATACTTTAAACCAAAATATTTTGTTAACTCTTTAAATTTTATATAAGCCATACTTTTTACCTACTTTCTTATAATTTAATTGTATCATAAAAACTATTTTTACCAAAGAAAAAAGTTAAGAATTTTAGTTCTTAACTTAATTTCTATATATTATATTAAAATCTTAGCTTTGAATTTAAGGCACTAATAAAACTATCCGATAAACTATTAAAAATTATATCTTTGAAAGACGTATCAGTTTCTTCTTCATAAATAGCTTCAAAGCCTTGAATTTTCATACTACCATAATTAGCTGTATATGTTTCCCATCTTACAAATTTATAACCTTCTTTAGCAGTTGGAGCCTCCATAGTAATAGAAATATCCCCTCTTCTACCTTCTACTATTTTATTACTTTTATTATTTGTTCCACGTTCATTAAAACCTTCACATTTATTTGCATCACAACTAAACTCTGCCCACCAAATTACATCTTTTGGTTTATAATTATTATTTTCCACAAAATCATTATATTCTTCATCATTTTCAGATGTAACTGTTATTTTACTATCCGTAAAGATTCCTTTAGAATTAGTTTTACTATATTTTTGTAATAGGTAAGGAAATTGTTCAAGAACTATACCATCTTCATCTGCAACTATATCAAATGATGGAGTTTTTTCTTGAGATTCATGGGAAGAACTTCCTTCATCAATATTATCATCTTCTATATTTGGTGTTTGTGCTTTTTGGGTTAAACTATTATTAATAGCCTCATCTTCACTAACCACAGTCACATTTGTTTCACTACTGTTCGTAACTGTTAATAGATGTCCATATAAATGCCCTACCCAAAAATTATCATTAGCTTTTTGAGTTGAGTCCCAAGTTAGTCCATCAGTGTATAATCTAACGTTTTCTGCAGTACATCCATACACGGTTATATCAACTATACCTAAGCCAAATAGAGTACCAGCTGTAGCATCTTTACCACCCACATAAGAATCTTTTATAGAGCAATTAACAAATTTTGGACCATTACCTTCCGCAAAACCAACAAGTCCACCTGATTGCCAATGATTTTCAACTCTACTATTTATAACGTCAACATTTTCTAAAGTAGTTTTTGAATAATTCTTAGAAATTACAACGCCTGCATATGAATTTGAGTTTGAAGTTGTTATAACATTAGCATTATCAAACGTTATATTTCTAATACTAACATTACTAGCGTTAAACCCTATAAAACCGGCCATTGTTTCTTCTTTAATAGTCATATTTTTAATTGAGTGCCCATTTCCATCTATTATAGTTCCATTTAAATCTCCTTGGATAGGAGTCCAATTTTCACTTGATAAATCTATATCATCTATAAGTACAATTCTTTTACCTTTATAATCACTTGTATTTTTATATAAATTTCTAAATTCATCAGCAGTATTAATTTCTATGTAATCTGATATTTTAATTGAATCTATATCTGCCCAATCAGTCTTTTGAATTCTTACATAATAACTATAATCAGAATTTTTTATTTCAAATTTATTTGCTTCATATAAACTTTGAGCCGTATAATTTCCTTGTTTTTCAATAGTAATGTTAATTCCTACTAAAGGAGTACTTCCTTCATAATCCAAAATAATATTATTATCTGCTATATCTGCTTCACCACATAAATTAATTAAGGCAATACCACCATGCAAAGTAGCATTGTGGATGTGAACGTTACATGCATTTTCCACTTTTATTGTTCCTTCACCTTGTCTTGCATTTACTTCTGGAGTATCAATATTAAATAATGAATATGTTCCACCATCAATTGTTAAATTATTTCCTGAAGCAACAACTGATTGGAATGAATTAGTAACATTTAAATTTTTAAGAGTTACATTATCTCCTTCTAAATTTATTTTTCCATTTATTTTTGCATCTTCATTTCCTACTATTGTTATGTTATCAGCTTTAATATCTATACTACCATTAATTGTTGTTTCTGGTAATGTTACAACATCACCATCTTTTAGATTATTCAAATCATTAACAATAGCATCATCGGTTAAAGCTACTACATCAACTTTGTAAGATTTTGTATTACCTAAATTATCTACTACGGTAATAGTATATGTGTATCCAGCATTCATATGGAATCCTTGATTTTTATTAGTATCCTTTACTTTTATTTCTTTAACTCCACTTAATTCATCTATTGCGGTAAATGCAGCATAATAAATCTTTTTACCATTTTTCTGTGTATATTTATCAGTATAAATACGAGATACACCGGTTGTATCAGGAGTTAAAATAGTATCATTAACTTTTAAACTTGGAGCCATATTATCATAGACTAATTTATTACCCTTGTTAATATCTTTAGTTACCGTTTCATTACCAGCGGCATCAATTGCTTTGATTTCAAATGGAACTTCTTCACCTGATTTTAATCCCATTTCTTCTGTTAAGGTAACACTACCTGTATATTTATAATAATTTACTCCATTTATAGTTTTACTTTGATTACCTACTTCAGCTTTGATTCCAGCAATAGTAATTTCTGGTTCATCATAAGGATCTTCTTCATACATTGCCATAGCAACTACATTACTACCAGCTGTAACATACGTAATACCGTTTTCATTATCTTCAATTTTTTTATCATTCCAGATTTGGTATTCAACATTATAATCAGTTATAGGAATGTTATCATATATTACATAATAATTTCCTTCATCATTTTCTGTTTTAATTATATCTTCCGTTATTTTTCCAGCCCTATCTGTCATTGATTTGATTGTTACTGGTATTTTTTCACCTGATTTTAATTCCATTTCTTTTGTTAATTTTACATTATATAAAACATATTTATTATTTTCGCCATTTTGTTTTTTAGCAGTACCTACTTTTACGTCACCTATATATAAGTCTGGACCATTTACTAATTCTTCTGACGTCTTTATTGTTATAAATACTTGATCACCCGTAGTAACGTAAGTTGCATCTTTTGTTTTTGAATAACTCGAATGTTTTTGAATTCTAAATTCTTGTATTGACGCAGCTGTTGAATCTATTTGATACCAAGCTTTTCTCTTTGTCAAAAAATTTCCAGCTTTATCTACAACTTTTAAGTTGAATACATACCTTCCTTCTTTATTAGCTTGAATTTTTATAGAATATGTACCATCACCGTTATCAATAATATCTTCTTCAGTTACTTTAATAGCACTTTTTGAATTTAAAGCACTATTCATGCTTTTATCATTATTAGATTTATTCCATACATAATACACAGAATCTAAGTTTTTCTCTGTTATTTTTACAGTAAATTCATATGGTTGTTTCCAATATTTACTTCCTGTTGTCCCACCTATTTCTGCTTTTGGATTAGTTTTATCAATTGTAAATGTTACTGTCTTTTTTTGACCTACTTTATCCATAACAACTAAAGTATATTCACCATCTTCACTTATTGGATTTCCATCGTAAGGATTACCATTAAGCGTTACTGAAGCAATGTTTTTATCAGTTATAACTGGTGTTACACTTGTATTATAGTATTTTCCATTTTCTACACCTGTTATTTTTGGTGCACTCTTGTCAAATACTACCTTTATTTTTGTTTCATTTCCTGCTTTATCCTTGGCAACTATTTCTGCATTTTGATTATTTGATCCTCCAAATTTAGTGCCACTTGTATAAGTTTTTTCATTTTTTGTTATTGTATCTATATTATCATCAGTAACATATACCTTAACATCACCATTGAAATAATAATTTCCATCTTCATTCATTTCCAATTTCTTATTTCTGTATGTATACACCTCTATAACTGGTGCTGTTGTATCTATAGTAATAGTTACACTAACGCTATTATAAGCATCATCTTCTGCTATAATAGTGTAAACGCCTTCTCCTGTAATATTATCTATAGTATTTCCATCAGAATCTTTAATCGTAATAGTTGCACCATTACCTTCTTTATCTTCTGCTTTTAATTCTACTATTGAATTATAAAATTTTCCATCTTTAACATTTAACTCTGGAGCTTTTTCATCATCAAGTAATTGTGCTAACTCATTTAGTTTTAAATCCAACTCATTTTTTAAAGTATCGTTAGATAAATCAGATACTCTCCTAGCAATTTCTTCATCACTACGATAGTCTCTTGCTTTATCCATTTCATCTTTATTTTTTGCACTAATTGTCTTGTTTTCAAGCTCCTTAACTAATGCTTTAACGTCTATACCTTCTTGTACTTGTTTTAATCTGTTATTTAATTCTTCTTTTTGTGTTCCTTCATCTAGTTTATTAACTAAATCTTTTGCAACATCTACATCACTTTGAGTGATAGTACTTTCAGCATTTTTTACTGCCTCAAGTGCTTTTTCATATAAATCATCTACTATTTGTTGTGATTCACTAGGTATAAAAACTGCCATACCTTGAGTTCCAATAATTGCTCTAAGTGCTGTTGTTTCGTTATCTACACTTTTATTTGAATTATTAAAACCATCTTCAAGATCTTCATTAGTTTTATCTTTTTTATTTACTTTTTCTTCTATATTTCTTTTACCATCTTTTTCTTTTGTTTCTTCATCACGTGGATTTGCAAAAGTAAATATTGTAAGTCCAAGAAAGATAAATAAGATAATAGCGATAATAATATATCTTTTTTTATTTAACATAAAAACCCTCCTTAAAATACCTAATTTATGTAAAATGACAAATGATTCCACATAAATACACCTTTATACGCCTTTAGTATAAAACTTTTTAGTGAATTTGTCCACAAAAATCTATCTTTTCATACCATTTTTATATTGTTAAAAATTGGTAACACTTATGCTATAATTTTCATTTTATTAATTGGCCAAAGCCTAAATCTTACTTTCCCTATTATATCTCTTTTTTTTATAAGTCCAACGGTATCATCTCTACTATCAAGAGAATCTTGCCTATTATCTCCAAGTACTAAATACATATCTTTTGGTATTTTATCATAACCTAAACTTGTTATCGAAAAATCATCTGTTACAACATCTTTATTTAAATATTTTTCATTATATAATTTACCATCTATATAAAGTTTATTATTTTTAAACTCTATATATTCTCCAGGTAATCCAATCACCCTTTTTATTAAATACTTAGTATCAGCATAATAAAGTGAAACTACATCGCCCCTTTTTATTTTAGAAAATTTATAAGTAAGTTTATCTAATATAAGTATATTACTATTGTCTAAATTTGGTGACATAGATGGTCCGACTACCTGTTGTAACCCTACCACATATATAGCTATTAAAAGAATTACAATTATAAATATTATATATTTAGCAAAATCTTTTAAAAATTCTTTTGTTCCTCTTAAATCCATTTTAATCCTCTCCAAAATGATTTTATCATATTAAAGATAAATAAGTAAGTGACTTTTATAATTATTAATTAAAAAATGCATAAAAACGTAAAGGAAAAATAAATTTTCTTTTACCTTCTTTCCCACCTTGTGTTTCATCTACTTCATATTCAAAAAATACTAGCATCAACAACATCATCAAATAATAAAAATTTACAAGCATAAAACCAGATATACTTTTTTGTAATTATCTACAATCCCATGATATAAGATGTTAAATTATTATTTGTATAATAGTAAGCACCATAATACGTTTTATCAATAGTATAAGTATTATTTACAATTATATTTTTAGTATAATTATTGTTCTTTTGGAATTCAATGCTACTTCAGTCAATCATAACTTTATATATACCATAAGTATTAACTTCACAATCTAAGTCTACTTTAATTGTAACTTTTTTAGAAGTATCACACTTGTTTTGATTAATCCATTTTAAAAGGTAAATTAAGTTATTATCATCAAAATCATAGAATGTTATTACATAGTATTTTTTTCTTTCCGATCATATCAATTTTCATTATCTTATATATTATTTAAAATTTGAAGTCTATTGGCCTAAGAAATTATATCAATTTATGGAGAATACTTATTATATAAAAAAAGAAGCTTTTATCTCGCTTCTACGATTAATTTAATAGCAGTTCTTTCTTCACCTTCAATTACTATATCAGTAAAAGCTGGGATGCATACTAAATTTTTCCCAGATGG
>CANQAK010000043.1 GCA_947589495.1 uncultured Bacilli bacterium
TATTCACTTAGGGAAGAACTAAAACTTTTTAAATCAGCATATACCTTATTATACTCTTTAACTTCATATATTATAAATATACTAATTATTCCAATTACTAATAATATTACAATTCCCCATTTTATTAATTTTTTTCTCTGCATTTATACTCCTAATTTTTTTTATATTTTTACTTTACAATGTAGAATGGATTTTCTGTTGTTCCTTCTCCTCCTAACTCTATACTAGATTGAAGATAGAAGACAGGACGAACCGCAAACATTATCCCCAAATGATCGCTGAATAAGTTCCCACGAGAAGACACCCCCCATGAATGAAAATTAGATTCGTATTGGTCGTACCGGCCTAAACGCGTCATGGTCCATTCTTGTTGTTCGTTATCCTCTGATGGTGGTTCTTCATTCTTTGATATGTGCATCCAACCTTGGTTTATACACTCTACATAATTATTATTTTTTGTACTATGGCAACTAACTTGGTTTGCTTGATAATAATAATCACTTACATATATTAATCCTATATTGGCTTTTTCTTCCATTTTTGTCCATCTTGTTCCCGTTACTTCTGCTTTATTATTTGAACTATGTCCATAGTATTTTGTTTCTTTTGCTCCTGTTTCTACTTGATATACTTCATCTGCACTTAATGTTCCTACAAAATCATTATGCATATCTCCATACCACCAGTTTTGTGATTCTATTTTATTTTGTATATCTGCATTTAATGAATTGTAGAATGTCGTATTTAATGTTTTGTATACTTCACTCTTTGGCCACTCTGGACAACCATCTGTTCCACAATAACCATTCATCGACGATGAATAGTTTTGATGGTTCATGTCCCATGCATAGTTTCCTATACTTGTTTGTTTTATCGCTTTAATATTTCCTTCTTCTGTGATTCCTATGATTCGGTACATGTTACTATCTTTATCTGAACATCCTGCTGACCCTACTTCTTTCAAGCATATATAGTTATTTACGGTTGTTCCTTGGTATCTATACATCCCTCCGACTAAATCTTCACTTAAACCACTATCTTTTTGACTTTGTAGGGTTTGTAATGTTTGTGGTTTTTTTGTACTGAATTGTTGTTCATTTACTTCTGATTCATTTCCTTGTTTATCTGTTACATATACTTTGATTGTATGTGAACTTCCTGGTTCTAATCCTTCATATGTATGTGTGCTTTCTGTACTTTCTTCATATGGTTTACTATCTATACTATAATAATATTTATCTATTCCTTTATCATCTGTAGCATCTACTTCTATACTTATTTTATCACTTTCATCATCTGTCTTTGTTACACTGTTTATTACTGGTATTGTTTCATCTGTATATATTACACATTTTAAATTATCTGTTGTTATATCTATATTTAATGTCTTCCCTGCTAAATAATTTTGACCTGTTGTTTTATTTACTAAATATACATATGCTTTTATTAATGATGTACTATTTCCTGTTAAATTAAATTTTATCTTTTCATATTTTTTTATTCCATTTGTATCTTTTAATGTACTTAAGTCTATTTCTGAATCATTAGGAAATGTATTAGTATCTTCTCCTAATAAATGAATAAACATATCTCCTTGTTGTAATGCTACTCCCATTGAACCTTCTTCTATATTTAATTTTATTGTTACATCTGCTGTACATTGATATTTTGTTTCATTGGCTCCCTCTGTTACTTGTAATTGTGCTATTGTATGTGTTCCTGCTTCTTGTTCTGTTTCATATGGATTTTCTCCTGTTGCTGCATAATAATTTGTTGCATTTTCTTTTAATATCATATCTGATGCTTTTAAATTTAAATGTATATCTTTAACTGGACTTGATAATGTTACTAGTCCTACTTTTTCTGCTTCTACTCTTACTACACTTGTATTTCCTGTATTAGTTATTCCCATTGTAAAATAAGCATATGTTGCTCCTACTACTAATACAAATAACACTAATACTGCTATTAATATTTTTAATTTTGTTTTCTTATCCATATTATATAATTCACCTTTACTTTTTTGTTAATAACTTAATCATATTTATTAACTTCCCTATCCTATATGGTTATTATATAATACCCCCCCCCGGAGTCAAGTTTCAATTTTTATTTTGTTGTTAACTTTACATTTGTTTTATATACCGAATTTAATTTATTAAATAAATAGTCTACCTTAAGTATACTTATTTTTAATCTACTACATATAAGTTGTATTTTAGAATATAAATTTATTATTTAATTTATTTACGGATATTTAAACAAATATTATAGAACTATAAAAGAAGAAGTTAATCTTCCTCTTCATTTACTTCAACTTCATTTTCATTATTATTTTCTTCTAGTTTTTTAATTTCTTTTTCTAAATAACTAAAATAATTATTTTTAATAGCGTTACTACTCATTTGAATTTTTAAAGTAACTTCTGTATTAATTTCTTTTATTTCATCTTCAGTATATTCTTTATCAGTATAATAAGTTATTTTACCAATTGATGCATTATAATATGCTAATTCATTTTTCCAAGATCCATCTGCAAATACTACTCTTGATACATAATCATCACTTAGAACATCTGATCCCATATAAAGTCTTGGATCATAATCTAAATTCATTAAATTAGCTAAAGTTGGTAATAAATTAATATATGAATTATATTTAGTAATTGTTTTTGGTTCCATACTAGGATTATATATAACAAATGGTGTTTTTTCTATATCATAATCATCTAAATTATGATGAATTATTTCTGCAATTTGTTTTTTGTTTAAACCATATGGATAATGATCTGCTAGTAAAACAATAACTGTATCATCTAATTTTTTACTTTCTTCTAATTTTTGCATCATTATACCAATAGCATTATCTACTACTTTTAATTTTGATAAATATCTACTTACTGAATCTGAATATCCTAATTTTTTAAAATCATTTTTATATAAATTACCATAAGTGGAATTATTTGAATAAGGTTGATGACTTGTAACAGTAGTAAGCCATGTCATAAATGGTTCATCACCTTCTAAAATGATATCAAATGCTTTTTCAAATAATTCTTCATCACTAGGCCATTCTCCATAAGTAGAAGTTTTAATATCTAAAGCATCAGCACCATAGTATTTCATACTACCCATATTTGGATGAATTGTTTTACGATAATAATACCATTCAACAAAATCATGGAAACTATTAGTGGTATATCCTTTATTATTAAATAAATTAAAGATTGCTTCATAATAAGTATTATTTTTATAAACATTAGATGTACAAGTATTATATATTGAGTAAAGTGAAGTCATCGCACTAAATTCATTATTACCTGTTGCACAACTATTTCTTGGAGAATAATTATTTTCAAAATGCCAACCTTCACTATATAATTTATAAAAATTTGGATAATATTCTTCATTTATAATTGCTTCATTTACTGATTCCATTAAAACTACTACTACATTTTTTCCTTCAAACATTCCAGTATATTCATTATAATCTGGTAAAGTTCTTGAAGCAAAATAATTATTTAAATTGTTATATTTAGTATTCGTTTCATTTTCATTAATTTCTTCTAATGGAGTAGTAACTTCTCTACTTACTTTAACTTTTTCTTGAGGAATATTCATATTATATATATTTTCTTCTTCATGAGTTGGAAATAGAAAACTTTTTAAATCAAGAATTCCAAAAACAGTTGTACCAAATTGATTTACTGCTACTGTAGGCACATCAGGATTTCTAAAAAGACTTTGATTATTTTTTATTTGTAATTTATTTTGCATAAATGATAATGTTATAGTGCCATAGTATAAAATACCACTTAAAATTAAAATAAGAAGAATTAATAAAGATTTTTTAGTAAATTTAAATTGATTATATTTTCTTTTTCTTTCAATAATTAAATAATCAATTAAAGAAAAAATAAAAGGTAAAAAGACAAGGAAATAATTTAATTTAAAACTTCCAAAGAAATCACCAACATAATCTTTAACTGCTCCAAATTGACTAGAAGTATTAAAAGATATATAAACTCCTAAAAAGTTTAAAAATCCTAATTGTAACCAAGCATATAAAGAATACAAAAAGATAAATAAAAGAATAATAGAATTTCTAATCCATTTTCTTTTTGTCAAACTACTTATAAAAACTACTAATAAAGATATAATAAATGTACTTATAAATATTCTTAAAGTTGCATAGCTAAATATTTCAAAATTATTTAAAGCTCTAAATATTAATTCTATAGCAAATAAAAAGAACGTGACAAAAATTAAATTTTTTCCGAATTTATCTGCAAAAATACTTTCCTTTACAGTATTATTTGTTTTTTTAGAATTATTTTTTATATTTTTATTAGTAGCTTTATTATTAATTTTTCCTTTATTTTTATTTTTCTTTCTTTTTTGTTTACTCATTTTACTTCACCTTTTCCAATAACTCCCTAACCGGTTTAAATGTTTTACGGTATTCTTCTATTATCCCATATTTTTTAATAATTTCAAGATGTTTTTTTGTTGGATATCCTTTATGTTGTGCAAATTCATACACAGGATACTTTTTACCAAGTTCTTCCATCATTCTATCTCTTGTTACTTTAGCTATAACAGAAGCTGCTGCAATAGATAAACTTAAAGCATCACCATGAATAATTGGTAAAACCTCAACATCTCTATTTAATTTCATAGCATCTGTTAAAATATAATCTGGTTTTTCTTTTAAATTATCTAAAGCTATATTCATGGCTAGACGAGATGCCTCTAAAATATTAATCTCATCAATAGTTTTTGCATCTACTACGCCAATTCCAACGCTAATTGCTTCTTTTAAAATAATGTCATAAAATTCATTTCTCTTTTTTTCACTTAGTTGTTTAGAATCATTTAGTCCTTTTAAAGAATAATTTTTAGGAAGAATTACAGCACTCGCAACAACAGGACCTACTAAAGGTCCTCTTCCTGCTTCATCTACTCCCGCTATTAAACTATATCCTTTTTTATATAAATCTTTTTCATATTTTAATAAATCAATTTTCAATTATACTACTCCTCTATCAAAGGTTATTCCTTTAATTACCTCTCCAACTAAATCATTATACACTTTTATGCTGACTTTTTCAAAGTCAATTTCATTATTTTTAAATGCCCCAATTTTTTTAGCAATAGTTTCATACATTTTCATTACATCATTATTAGTTATACCATAACGTTCTTTTAACAGCTCAGGATAATATTCATATAAAGTATTTAAAATATAAACACATATTTCATCTATATTTAATACTTCTCTTTTTATACCTCCCATTGCTGCTAAATTTAGTGCTACTTGTTCTTCATCTAATTTAGGCCATAAAATTCCTGGAGTATCAAGTAAAGTTATACCTAACTTAGTTTTTAAATAGCTTAAATTTTTAGTTACCCCTGGTCTATTTTCTACATTTGCAGTTTTTTTACCAACTAATTTATTTATTAAGGTACTTTTACCTACATTTGGTATTCCAATAACTAATGCTCTTATTTCTTTTTCTTTTAATCCTTTTAATTTTCTTTTTTCTTGAATACCTTTTGTAATATTATATGTTGTATCAATTATCTTGCGATAATCTAATTCATTTTTTAAATCAACTAATATTACATTATAACCTTCTTTTTCATAATAGCTTACCCATTTATTTGTAATGCTTAAATCACATAAATCTTTTTTAGTCATTATTAATATTCGAGATTTATTTTTAATTAAATTACCAATATCTTTTATTTTACTAGAATAAGGTATTCTTCCATCAATTACTTCATAAACAATATCAATATTTTTTAATTCATCTTGAATTAATCTTTTAGTTTTAGCCATATGGCCTGGATACCAGTTAATGTTTGTTTTATTTTCGTTCATTTTTATCACCTACTTTTTTTCAATTAATTTTTCATTATCTATATATTTATAATTTAAAGTGTTGCTTTTAGATATAGCTGATTTTTTAGTTTCTTTTTCGTATAAATCCTTTGCTCCTTTGGCAACTCCTCCACCACGCTTTGCTACATTTAGATTTTCTTTTAATCCTTTTGGGTGTTCTTCTCTTGCAATATCCCTTGTTGCTATTTCACCAATATTTGTTAGAGCAACTTCAATGTCAGTCATATTATC
>CANQAK010000044.1 GCA_947589495.1 uncultured Bacilli bacterium
GTTTAGTTATGTAAGAAGAGTAAATATAGAAGTAGATAAAAAGAATGAGAAGTATTTAAAAAATATTTTAGAAGAAAGTAATTTAAAGTAAATAGATAGTAGTAACTATGTTAGTGTACTTAGTGTACACTTTTTTAGTAAAAAAATAAATTTTAAAAAATAAAAGTATAATATTATAGTTTTAAATGATATAATTTAATAAAGGAAAAATATTATGAAAAAAATTAGTTTAGTATTTATATATTTAATTAGTTTTATATTTATGGAATTTTTTTATAAAATAATTATTTATAAAGATATATTTAGAATATCTATAATTAGTATGTTAATTTTTTTAATATCATTTAGTATATTTTTAAGTATTATAACTAAACTATTTAAAAATGAAAAAGTTAATAAAATAATCTTTATAATTATAATGAGTTTAATAGCAATATGGTTTAGTGCTCAATATGTAATTAAAAGTTATTTTAACTTTTATATATCTTTATCAACATTTCAAATTGCTGACCAAGTAAGAGATTTTGCTTACAAAGGAATAGTGGAAGTATTAAAAAGACTTCCTGGTATATTAATATTTTTTCTTCCACTTATTCTTAGTCTTATATTTAGTAAAAAAATTGATTTTGAGAAAAAAAGTTTTAAAAAATATATAGTATTATTATGTATGTCAATTGGATTTTATGGAGTATTTTTAAGTGCTTTAAATATAAAGAAAAGTGAAACTTATTCATCATATGATTTATATTATAATATTAATGATGTATCTTTAAATGTGGAAAACTTTGGAGTTTTAAACACTTTTCTAATAGATACTAAAAGAGCTATCTTTGGTTTTCATGAAAAGATACATCTTAGTAGTGATATTAAAAATGAAGAAGAAACTTCTAAAAAAGAAGAAGAAATTGTTTATGAATATAATAATTTAAATATTAATTTTGATGAATTAATAAATAAAGAAACTAATAGTAATATAAAAGAATTACATGAATATTTTAAAAATGATGCAGGTACTTTACAAAATGAATATACAGGAATATTTAAAGGTAAAAATTTAATTCTTTTTATGGCAGAAAGTTTTAATGAGATAGCAGTTAATGAAAAGTTAACACCAACATTATATAAATTAGTTAATAATGGGTTTGTTTTTAATAACTTTTATACTCCGACTATTTACAGTACAATTGGTGGCGAATTTCAAGAATTAACTGGACTTTATGCTGGTGGTACTGATATTTTATCTAAATTTAGAAGTGGAAATTTAGCATTTCCTCAAGGAGTAGCTAATAAATTTAAGGAAATAAATTATAAAACATTTGCTTATCATAATAATTCTTATAGATTTCAAGATAGAAATAAATATTTAAAAAGTATGGGTTTTGATAATTTTTTAGCTTGTAATAATGGATTAGAAGCATTAATTAATTGTAAAGAATGGCCAGAAAGTGATGTTGATATGATTAATGCTACTGTTAATGATTATATAAATGAAGATAATTTTATGGTCTTTTATGCTACAGTATCTGGACATGCTACTTATAAATTTGATAGTAATGCCCAAGCTAGAAAACATCGTGATGAATATAATTCTTATGGTTTTAATTATTCAGAAGGACCTGCGTCTTACTTAGCAGCTCAAATGGAATTAGATAAATCTTTAGAAACATTAATTAAAAAATTAGATGAAAGTGGTAAACTTAATGATACTGTTATTGCTTTAGTAGGAGATCATTATCCTTATGAACTTTCAATTGATGAAATAAATGAAATTAGTTCTTATGAAAAAGAAGAAAGAGTAACTGTTAATAAAAGTAATTTTATTTTATGGAATAATGAAATGGAAAAAGTAGAAGTAAATAAAGTTGGTAGTGAACTAGATGTTATACCAACAATATATAATAGTTTTGGAATAGATTATGATTCAAGATTATTTATTGGTAAAGATATTTTAAGTACAACAGAAGGTTTAGCTATTTTTGCTGATCGTTCATGGGTTACCAATAAAGGAATTTATTATGCTGCAACTAAAAAATTTGTACCTACAAATAATGAAGAAGTAAGTGATGAATATATAAATAATATGAATAAAATAGTTAATAATAAAATAGTTATGAGTAAATTAATAATTGAGAATGATTATTATCGTAATATAGAAATAGAAGAAATTTCAGGGAATTGAAATTTCTTCTATTTCTTTTATATCTTTTAAAACATTTTCTATTTCTTCTTTAATTTCTTTATTATATTGAGGATGTTTTTCAATTAAGTTTTTATAATAATAAACTTTTTCTAAATTATTTTCTTTATAATAAATAAATAATAATTCTTTTAATGATTCAATTAAATTATTAGCTTTTTCAAAATATTTAATAGCTTTTTCTATATCTTTAACTGTATGAGTATCAACATCACCCTCTAAATAATAATATTTTGCTATATTATAGTATGCCCAAATACATTTTTCTTTTAAAGATGCTTCTAAAGCTTTTTCATAATATTTTAAAGCTTCTTTTTTATTACCTTCTAATCTATAATATTCTCCCATTTTATTACAAGCATAACTTTCATAAAGATTAGCACTTTTTAAAAAATATTTATAAGCTTTTTCTTTATCTTTATCTTCATAATAAGCTCCTAAATTATTTAAAGCATAAACATAATTTTTACTAGCAGCTTCCCTAAATAATTCTAAAGCTTTAGAGGTATTTTTATTAACACCCAATCCTTTTTGATAACATATCCCTAATGAATTAATCGCTGCAATATTACCTAGGCTTTTAGCTTTTAAAAAATACTCAATTGCTTTTTTATAATCTTTATCTTTAGAATTACCTATTATATTATTAATAATCATATTACCAAGCATCCAATATGATGAAGGATGATTATTTTTAGCGGCTTCTAAAAAATATTCATAAGCTTTGTCATATCTTGGTTTACCACTAAATTCTCCTCTATATTCCATAACGGCTAAATGATAATTAGCATAAGGATTACCTTGTAATGCTAACTTTCTTAAAGAATGACTAAAATTTATACCTTCATTTAATTCGAGTAATAAAAAGTTTTGTAAATCAATAATGGATATATCAGTATTTTGTAAAATAGTTTCAATAACATTTTTATATCGTTCATCTTCATATAATGGTTGTTTTTTTTCTAATATAGCAAAGAATAAAAATTCTATCATGAGTTCATAGTAATTTTCGTCATTTAAAAGTTTACGAAAATTACTAATAGCATCTTTCGGAACATAAAAATCATTTTTACTTATATTATATAATCTATTACATATTTCTTTTAAAGAATTATTTTTATTAATTTCATTAATTTTTTCAATATCAAAAATAGTTCCATTAATAATTGTTAAAAGATTACAAAAAATATTAATAAATACTTCTTTATTATTTTCATATCTTTTCTTTAATATAATATATTTTTGTTTATAATCATTTCCTATACCTCTTGAACCAATACAATAATTATTAACTGTTGATTCATTTATATAATCTAGTTCAAATAAAGTACAAAAAACTTCACTTTGAATAGCAGAACTTTTATTTTTACTAACTTCTTTAATAGTATTAATAATATTTCCTAAAGATAAATGACTATAATTATCATTTAATTTTATATATTTTCTTTCCATAGTTAATATTATACATTATAGGCGAGCAAAATGCGAGCTCTAAATAAAATAAGTGGGCATTTGTAATGAGAAACTTACCTAGTAAAATATAATATAATTTTTATAGGAGGTCAAAATGAAAAAAGTTTTAAAAAATTACAAAGGAACACTTATTTTATTATTTTCTATTATAGTGGGAGCTATAGTTGGATTTATCATGAAAGAAGATGCAACTGTATTAAAACCTTTAGGTGATATATTCATTAACATGTTATTTGTTATAATAGTTCCCCTTATCTTTTTAACTATTACAACAAGTATAATAAAAATGAAAAGTCCTAAAAGATTAGGAAAAATTATGAGTAGAATAGTTATTGTCTTTATATTAATGTCAGTTATATCAGCTCTTATTGGAGTAGTTACTACATCTCGTTTTGAATTAGTTAAAACAGGTAATAGTAAGGTATTAAATCTAATAGATGAAAAATCTGAAATTAATGAAGATTTATCTATATTAGAAAGAACTGCTAATTTGCTTACAGTAAATGATTTTAATACCTTACTCAGCAAAGATAACATTATAGCGCTCTTATTATTTTCAATTATTTTTGCTCTAGCAGTTAGAAAAAGTAAAGAAAAAGGAGAATATATTACAAAATTACTTATCAGTTTAAATGATGTTGTATTAAATATTATAAATATAATTATGTATTATGCTCCGATAGGTTTAGGTTGTTATTTTGCTTCTTTAATAGGAAGTTATGGTAAAAATATTGCAGTAGGCTTTTTAAAAACATTCATAATATATACTCTTGTATGTTTATTTGTCTATGTAGTAGTTTATTCAATATATATTTTAATTGCTGGAGGCAAAAAAGCCTTAAAAAGATATTGGAGTCATATTTTTGCCCCAACAGTAACATCTTTAGCAACATGTTCTTCAGCAGGAAGTATTCCCGTTAATATAAAATCAACAAAAGAAATGGGAATAAATGAAGATATTGTAGAATCAATTATTCCAATGGGAACAAGTTTTCATAAAGATGGATCTGTAATTGGTAGTGTTTTTAAAGTAATGTTTTTAGTTTATTTATATAATACTAATCCAAGTATTTGGTTAGTTTTAGGTGTTTCTCTTTTAGCAACCATTTTAGTAAGTGCTGTTCCAATTGGGGGAGGAACTATTTCTGAGATGTTTATAATATCATTAATGGGTTTCCCTGCCGGTGCTCTTCCTATTTTAACAATTATAGCTACTGTTATTGATGCTCCCGCGACTGTATTAAATGTTGTTGGTGATTCTGCTGGTGCTATGTTAGTAGGTAGAATGGTTGATGGTAAAAACTTTTTACAAGAAGAGGTCTAACTCTTCTTTCAGACTGTTGACAAACGAAAAGTTTGAAAACAGTCTTTTTATTTTATTAAAAATAATTTATAATCCTAAATTTATCAGTTTTAATTAAAAAAAATCTTCCGAACCCTTTAAATATAAGGATTTGAGAGATTTTTAAACAGACAAAAAAGTGAGTACGCAAATATATTTTTCTTTATAATATTAAAAAATACTTTTATTACCTGATTTTATGCATGAAAATTGTAATTTCTATCTTAATAATAATATAAAAAAATTAAAAATTCAATAGTACTCTTTATGTACTCAAAAAATAAAATTAAAATTTGACAAGAAAAACCTTATAAACAAAGGGCAGAAGAACAATGTAAAGTTTCAAAACTGATAAATTCCCGGGTAGAATGGTTGATGGTAAAAACTTTTTACAAGAAGAGGTCTAACTCTTCTTTCAGACTGTTGACAAACGAAAAGTTTGAAAACAGTCTTTTTATTTTATTAAAAATAATTTATAATTATAAATGCGAGATATGACTTAATCTAACCAATTATTGTCACATATATCTCGCTTTTTT
>CANQAK010000045.1 GCA_947589495.1 uncultured Bacilli bacterium
TAAATATAGAAGTAGATAAAAAGAATGAGAAGTATTTAAAAAATATTTTAGAAGAAAGTAATTTAAAGTAAATAGATTAATAATTATTTTCAAGAGGAATATTTGACAAAAAAAGAAAATATAGTATAATAATTATGCAATTGATTGGCAGGATTTTATTTAATTATAATGTGTATCATAAATAAAAAAGTAGCTTAGACTGCCTTAGTGAAATTAAATTGATACTCCCTATAATTTAGATAAAATAAAAACAAAGATTGTAAATATAAAGAAAGGAGAAATAATAAATGGCAAGATATACTGGACCAGCTTATAAAAAATCAAGAAGATTAGGTTTTTCTACTTTAGAAAATGGTAAAGATTTAGCACGTCGTCCATACGCCCCAGGTGCTCATGGAAAAGATCGTCGTAAAAAATCTAGTGAATATGGAATCCAATTACAAGAAAAACAAAAAGTTAGATTTATGTATGGTTTAACTGAAAAACAATTCCATAAAGTATTTAATCAAGCTCAAAAAATGCAAGGTATTGCTGGTGAAAATTTATTAATGTTACTTGAATCAAGACTTGATAATATTGTTTATCGTTTAGGAATGGCTAGAACTCGTCGTGCTGCAAGACAAATTGTTAATCATGGACATATTCTAGTTAATGGTAAAAAGGTTGATATTCCTTCTTATAGAGTTAAACCTGGAGATGTTGTAAGTGTTAAAGAAAATTCTTTAAATCATCCAGCTATTTTAGCTTCACTAGAAGAAAAAGTAGCAGTTCCTGCTTACTTAGAATTTGATGCTAAAAAGCTTAGTGGTAAATATGTTAGATTACCAGAAAGAAGTGAACTTAATACTGAAATTAATGAACAATTAATCGTTGAATTCTATAATAGATAATAATTAGCTATTGTTCTTAAGGCAATAGCTTTTTCTATAAAATTAGTTAAAGGAAGAAATTTGAAGTATGAAAAAATATTTATTAATTATAGCATTATGTTTATTAATTTGTCCTTTATGGACTAAAGCCGTAAGTATAAAAGATTATAATACACTTAATTTAGAAGAAGCTTTATCTGATGAAGATATTGAACCAGATTTTACTAGTTATAAAGAAACCAATAGACAAATAACTATTTATTTGTTTAGAGGAAAAGGTTGTGCTTATTGTAGAGCTTTCTTAACTTTTTTAAATAGTATAACTGATGAATATGGTAAATATTTTAAAGTAGTATCATTTGAAACATGGAATGATTCTAAAAATAATGAATTATTAAGTGAAGTATCAACTTTTTTAGGACAAAAAGCAGATGGTGTACCTTACATAATTATTGGAGATAAAGTTTTTCCTGGATATACTGCTAATTATGATGAAGATATAAAAAATGCTATTACTGATTTATATAATAGTGAAGATAGATATGATGTATTTGAAAAAATGAATAATCCTGAAAGTGATGAAAAAGAAGAAAAAGTAAATATATTACCTATCATTATTTGGAATTTAGTTTTTGTTCTTATTGGAACTATTTCTGTAGTAGGATTTATTCAAAGTGAAAATAAAAAAATTAATGCTAGATTAGATAATATTGAAAAATTATGTAAAAGAAAGTAAATAATATAAAATATTTGCTTTTTTTATGGTATAATTTATTTAATAGTGGAGGATTTATGAAAGATAAAAAATTCTTAATTGTAGGGGGAATTATTTTATTAGTTATTATTTTAATTGTTGGGATAATTATTAGTAAAAATAGTAAACAATTTGAATTAAATTTACCAAAAGAAGAAGATATTCAAAGTATTAAATTAGAACAAAATAATCAAGGAATTTTATTAAGTGGAAAAGAAGAAATACAAGAAATTTTTTCAATTATTAAAGGGGAAAATAGGATAACTAGTTTTAAAAGTGAAAATGATATTCCCGTTGATGGATATAATGTAATAAAAATTGATTTTAATTATGAAGATTCAATAGCAGCAGTGGTATATATCTATTTTAAAGATGATGCTTATTTTATTGAACAGCCATATAATGGAATATACCCATTTAATGAAGAAGAATTTAATATTATTCTTAGTTATTTTTCTTAATTTATTTGCAATAGATAAGCTTTTATAGTACAATTTTACTAGGTGGTAAATAAAGATGGAGAAAAGGAATAAAATAATATTTATTGCAATAATTATTGTTACCTTAATAATTGTTGGTTTATGTATTTATTCTCTTATTAATAAAGAAGAAATAGAAATAAGTGATAGTATAAAATTTCGTAATGAATATATGGAATTAAATGCTAAAGTTAATGATGACAATGGTAAAACTTATCCTGATGTTGTTATTGATGAAGATAATACTGTAAAATATGTAACTAATGAAAAAGTTTTAGAAATTTTAAAAAGTGGTACTGGAGTTATTTATTTTGGTTATAATACTTGTCCATGGTGTAGAAGTTTAGTATCTACACTTACAAGAGTAGCTGAGAAAAAAAATGAAACAATTTATTATGTGGATATTAAAGATATAAGAACTACTTTCGAATTAAAAGATGGTTCAATAGAAAAAATAAAAGATGGTACACCATTTTATTATGATTTATTAAAATCTTTAGATAGTGTTTTAGAAGATTATAAATTAAAAGATGATGCTGGTAATGAATATAGTACAAATGAAAAAAGATTATATGCTCCAACTGTTGTAGCAGTTAGTGAAGGAGAAATTACAGATATTCATGTTGGCACTGTTGATACTCAAGCATCTGGTTATGATAAATTGAGTAGTGAAGAAGAACAAGTATTAGAAAAAAGAATTGAAGAATTAATTGAGAGTAAAGATCAAGTTGAGGTTTGTACACAAAATAATTGTTAAAAAAATAAAAAAGAAATAATAAGGGTGAAAAAAATGGCAAAAAATAAAAATGTAAAGGTTACATTAGAAAATGTTGAATTAAAACCACAAGTAATTGGTTATACATATCAAAAGAAAAATAATCTAGGAAGAGTATTAATTATTTTTATAAGTTTTATTTTAGTAATTTATTATATTAATGATATAAGTATTTTCTTTAACAATTTATTAGGAAGAACTACTGCTGAAACAATAAGAGAACAAGGTAGTGAAAAAGAAGAGGAAAATCCTAGTTCAGAAGAAGGAGAAAAGACTTTAGAAGAAGAATACAATTTATTAAGTGATAGTTTAACTATAAATGAAAAAGGGTTAGTTTTAGAAAATTTTAAAACTAATAATAATATTTTATCATTTGATGTTTCTAATAAAACAAGTTCCTCAATAAATTTAAAAGATAGTAAATATTTTTTAGAGACATATTCTGAAAATAAAACTTTATTAGAAAGATTTAAAGTAGATTTTAATTTAATTAATGCGAATAGTAAAATAACTTTAAATTATAATATTACAGAACCTATATATTATTTAGTACTTAGTGAGAAAAAAGTTGATGATTACCCAGTTGTAAATTTAGAAGAAGTAAACGGTTTAGAAATTCTTACTTGTACAAAGGATTTTACAACATTTACTTATAAATTTAAAAATTCAGAATTAGTAAATATTGATCAAACAGTAAAAGATGAAAATACTAGTGATACTAATTATAATTCTAGGTATACATCATATCAAAGTAAAACAACTACTTATAATAATATTGATGGAATAACTGCTTCATTTGCAGCAACTCCAACTGGTTATACAGCAATGTTTTCAATTGATTTAGAAAAAGCTGATTTAAGTAATATTAATGAAACATATTATTTTAAAAATAAAGAATTAGCTAAAGTAGTTAATTTTGAAATGGAAACTTATGGTTTTAATTGTAATTAATTTATAAGGAGTAGTTATGAATTTACAATTAAATGATTTTGAAGGACCATTTGATTTACTTTTACACTTAGTAAAAGTTTCAAAAATGGATATTTATACAATAAATATAAGTGATATTATTGAACAATATTTAGCATTTATTGCTAGTTTAGATAAATATGATTTAGATGATAGTAGTGAATATCTAGTCTTATCTTCAGAATTAATTCATTTAAAAAGTAAAATGTTAATTAATAAATGTGATGAAGATAAAAATGAAATAGAAGAAGAAAGTTTATATAATATAAATAGTGAAGAAGATTTAAGACAACAATTAATAATGTATGAAAAATATAAAAATATGACTGATACATTTAAATCTTTAGAAGAAAATAGATTAGATTATTATACTAAATTACCAGAAAATTTAAATGAATATATTGATAATGAAAATGTTATTAATAGTAATGTATCAATTAATGATTTATTAAATGCTTTTATAGAAATGCAAAAAAGAGTTAATTTTAAAAAGCCAATTACAACAAAAATTACTCGAAAAGAATATAGTGTTAAAGATAGAATTAAAGAAATTAGAAATATTTTAAAAGAAAAAAAGAAAGTAGAATTTACAGAACTATTTGATATATTAACTAAAGAAAATATAGTAGTAACATTTTTATCTTTATTAGATATGAGTAAGAATAATGAAGTAATTTTAAAACAAGATAATATATTTAGTACAATTGTTATAGAAAGCAAGTGATAAAATGAATTTACAAGGTGTTTTAGAGGGATTATTATTTGTTATGGGGGATGATGGTGTAACTTTAAAAGAAATATGTGATACTTTAAATGTTAGTGAAGAAGAAGCTAAAAAATTATTAATAATTTTAAAAAAAGAATATGAAAGGGAAGAAAGAGGAATAAAAATTAGTTTTTTAGGAGAAACTTTTAAATTAACAACTAAAAAAGAACATAAAGAATACTATCAAAAATTAGTAACCGCTAAAGAAGATAATTTATCACAAGCTCAATTAGAAGTTTTAGCAATAATTGCTTATAATGAACCAATCACTAGAGTAGAAATAGATGAAATAAGAGGATTAAGTAGTTCTTATGTTATAAGAAAATTATTAAGTAAAGATTTAATTAAAACAGCAGGTAAAAGTAATTTACCAGGGAAACCAACATTATATAAAACAACTAGAGAATTTTTAGATTGTTTTGGTCTTGCTTCTTTAAATGATTTACCTGAATTAGAAATTAAAGAAGATATAGAAGAGCAAGATTTATTTAAAAAGAAAGATGAAATAATTGAACTTAAGTAGCTAATAAAAATAATTTATGCTATAATAATTTTATCTTGCTCGTATGGCGAAATTGGTAGACGCGATAGACTCAAAATCTATTTTTCTTTGAAAGTCTCGGTTCAAGTCCGAGTACGAGCACCAAATTTTTGATTTAAAGTAACTATTCAGACATAAAAAGATAGAAAAAACAAAAACTATCTTTTTTTCATGTGAATAAGTAAAGAAATTTGCAG
>CANQAK010000046.1 GCA_947589495.1 uncultured Bacilli bacterium
CTATTTTTTTGCTTTAAATTTTACATCAAAAAAGAATGATGATTTTTTATTCATCACTCCTTAATGTTTAAGAACCATTAAAATTCCTATTTAGGAATTTTTTTAATATAAAAAAAGAAGAGCTATTTTGCTTCTTCTTGTGCTCTTGTTTCTCTTATTACAGTAATTTTTATTGTACCAGGGTATTGCATTTCTGATTCAATTTTTTCTTTCATTTCTCTAGCTATTTTATAACTTGTGGCATCATCAATTGCATCCGGTTTAACCATTACTCTAATTTCTCTACCAGCTTGCATTGCATAAGCTTTTTCAACACCTTCAAATGATGAACCAATTTCTTCAAGTTGCTCTAATCTCTTAATATAATTTTCTAAAGAATCATTTCTAGCTCCAGGTCTAGCTGCTGATAAAGTATCTGCTACACAAACAAGTTCAGCAATTACTGTTTTCGGAGTTCTATCTCCATGATGTGATGCGATTGCATCGATAACAGTTTCATTTTCATGATATTTTTTAGCAATTTGTTCACCAACTTCTACATGACTTCCTTCAATTTCAAAATCAATAGCTTTTCCAATATCATGAAGAAGTCCTGCTCTTTTAGCTAAAGTAATATTTTCTCCTAATTCTGAGGCCATTAAACCACATAAATTAGCAACTTCGATTGAATGTTTTAAAGCATTTTGTCCATAACTAGTTCGAAAATTTAATTTGCCAACTAAATTAATTAATTCAACATCCATTTTACTAATTCCTAAATCAGTTATGGCCTGATTACCTATTTCTGTTATTCTACTATAAACATCTTTACATGTTTTATCATATACTTCTTCTATTCTACTTGGATGAATTCGACCATCTTTTATAAGAGTTTCAATTGTTAATTTAGCAATTTCTCTTCTTAATGGATCAAATGAAGAAATAACAATTGTCTCAGGGGTATCATCAATAATTAAATCTACTCCAGTTACTGATTCAAATGTTCTAATATTTCTTCCTTCGCGACCAATTAATCTTCCTTTCATTTCATCGTTAGGTAAATCAATTGTTGATACAGTTTGAACTGATACGACATCATCAGAATATCTTTCCATACTTTCTACAATTAATTGTTTAGCTTTATCATTAGCAATTATTTTAGCCCTTGCTTCTTCATCTCTAATATATTCTGCTATTTCTAAAGACATTTCTGATTCAATTCTTGACATAATCAAATCATGGGCTTTCTCTTTACTCAACCCTGATATTTTTTCAAGTTCCATAACTTCTTCTTTAAGAAGTTTATCCATCTTATCTTCTTTTTCTTGCAAATTTTGTACTCTTACTAACAAATTATTTTCTTTTTCATCCAAAGCCATATCACGTTTTTGTAATATTTCTTCTCTTTGCGCTAAATTATTTTCACGACTAATAAGTCTTTCTTCACTATCTTTTATTTCTTCTTTTTTTTCTTTTATCTCTGCACTAGTTTGTTGTTTTAATTTATAAGATTCTTCTTTTAATTCTAAAAGAGTATCTCTTTTATGCTTTTCAGCTTCTTTTTTGGCATCCTCTAATAATTTATTAGCTTTGTTTTGAGCATTTACTCCTTTAATATAATTAATCAAAAAGACTAATAATGCTCCAATAATTATTCCAAGAAATAGAAGTAAGATAATCATGGCTACATTATCCATACTCTCACTCCATTTCTATTTTTACAGAAAATATATAAATATCAAAATATAATTATCTATACATTAATTATAATAGTAAATAATTTTTTTAGCAAGTAAAAAAGAGATTATGCATCTCCTTCAGTTTTTTGACTATTATTAAAGCCATAATGTTCATAAATTTTATTTTCTATTTCTAATGCTATATCTGGATTAGTTCGAAGCATTGCTTTAACATTTTCTTTACCTTGACCAATCTTTTCACCATTATAAGAATACCAAGCCCCACTTTTATCTAATATTCCTATATCACTACCAATATCAACAAGTTCACCTTCATGAGAAATTCCTTCACCATACATAATATCTACTGATGCAGTTTTAAAAGGAGGCGCTACTTTATTTTTAACCACTTTAATATTTGTTCTATTTCCTAAAACTTGATCTCCTTGTTTAATTTGTTCTCCTCTTCTAATATCTAATCTAATTGAAGAATAAAACTTTAAAGCTCTTCCTCCAGGGGTTGTTTCAGGATTGCCAAATAATACTCCAACTTTTTCACGTAACTGATTAATAAAAATAGCAGTTGTATTAGTTTTATTTAAAGTTCCTGACAATTTTCTTAAAGCTTGTGACATTAATCTTGCTTGAAGTCCTACATGACTATCTCCCATTTCTCCATCTATTTCTGCTTGAGGAACTAATGCTGCAACTGAATCTATTACCACTAAATCAATTGCTTCACTTTTAACTAATGCATCACAAATTTCTAAAGCTTGCTCTCCTGTATCTGGTTGACTTAATAAAAGTTCATTAATATCAACTCCTAGACTTTTAGCATAAACTGGATCAAGGGCGTGTTCTGCATCAATAAATGCTGCTCTTCCTCCAGCTTTTTGAGCTTCTGCAATAGCATGTAAAGCAATGGTTGTCTTTCCTGAAGATTCAGGACCATATATTTCAACTATTCTTCCCTTTGGAAAACCACCAACACCAAGAGCGATATCTAATGCAATAGAACCTGAACTAGTCACATCGATTTTAATATGTTCATCAGCCCCTAATTTCATAATTGCTCCAGCACCAAATTGTTTCTCAATATCTTTTAAAACTTGTTCAAGTGCCTTATCTGTATTTTTGTTTTCTTTTGCTTTCATATTTTCTCCTTCACTCTCTTGATTTAATTTTAACTTAGAATTTTTTAGTTGTCAATGATAAATGCGAATTTTTGTTCGTTATTCTTTTTCTCGATAATTATTTCCTAAAAGTTCTATATCATCTGTTAGATATTTAATTCTTTCAATTATTCTCTTAGCTTTTATGGCATCCTCTTTATCTTTAGTTATACTTAAAGTTTTTTCTAGTTCTTGAATAGTTAAATTAGATGTAAAAAATGTTGGCATAGCATTATTCATTCTCGATTGTAAAATAGTCCCAATTATTTCATCTCTTCCCCATTCTGTAACTTTTTCAGCTCCAATATCATCTAATAATAAAATATTAACATTTTCTAAATAATAAAGTTTATCTCCTACTAAATTTAAATTTTCTTTTAATTTCCTAAGTAATTCTGGAACATATACTACCTCTACT
Organism: uncultured Bacilli bacterium; assembly: GCA_947589495.1. GTDB lineage: Bacteria > Bacillota_I > Bacilli_A > RF39 > UBA660 > SIG200. The sequence continues at coordinate 3,249 of CANQAK010000046.1, forward strand.
ACCACATTATATTTATTTTTTAATTCATTTAAAAGTGCTGCAAGTAAATATGTTTTACCTGTTCCAAAATTACCATGTAAATATAATCCATTATGAGTAGTAAATTCATTATATTTATCATAATAATTTTTTATCCATTTAATTATTTCTGTTCTATTTTTAGTAATTTTAATATCTTTTAAACGAGCATTATCAAGTATACTTTGATTAGTTTTTTTCTCTTCTTGTAATTTTTGAGCTTTCTTTTTATATTTACAAGGAATGTAAGAAAATATTAAATTACTTTCTTTCTTTTCTGGAAAATAAACATAACCATTAACTTTATTTTTACATTCATATAAATTACTACATTTTTTACAATTAGATAATTCCTCTAAAGAATCCATTAATTTTAACGTACTTTTTTGAGCTTCTTTTTCAGTAATTTTTAATTTCTTAATAAGTGCTTTATAAGCATCATTTTTTATTGCTTCATTAAATTCTTTTTCTTGAATTTTACTGTATTTTTCTTGATTAATTTTTAACTCCATATTAATTAAACTCCTTTAAAAGATTTTTTAATTCTTCTTCTTCTTCAGAAGATAAATTATCATCTTGAATATTTTTGTTAAACCAAATTGGTGTTTCCACAACTGTATTCTTTTTAACAATCTCTTTTCTTTGCATTTTTTTATGTTCTTTTTCAGCAAAATTCATAGCTTCACTAGCTGTTTTTAAACCTGCCCTTTTCCACTGTGATGCAATTGTTTCAACATAAGCACTAGTAAGTCGATTATTATTTTTTCTTAAAACATAATCTATTAAAACATTTACTACTGCAGGAGACAGTTCTAAATCAATCATTAATCTTTCTAAAAGTTTTAAATCTCTTGCTGTTGGTTCTACTCCATGATATTTATATTTCAAAAAATCATGAGGAGTTGTATTTTCAAAAACAGCAATAATTTTCCCTCTTTTAGAATTATCCCCTAAAGGATTTTTTAAATAATCTGGTTGAGTTCGATAAACAAGAGTTGGCAAAGTTCCTTTTTTAAATTGATAATCTTTTCTAGCAACTATTCTTAATCCATTTTTATCAATATTCCCATATTCATTTAAAACACTTCTAATTAATTCAGTCATTTTTAAAGTATCAATATTATAAATAAATGCTAAATTATTAATTAACTCCTTTGTTTTTTTAGTAAAAGCTTTTTCATTAATTATACCTTTTGGAATACTTGACATAATTTCATCAAAATTAATCTTAGAATCAATCATAATTGAACTACTAGTTCTATTTTTTAAATCTGTTGTTAAAGTAAATGTTGATGTATCATAAACTTGATTTAACTTTTTAGTAATTTCTGTATATTCTTTTAAATCAACTTTTGCTATCTTATATAATAATTTTAAATTTTCATATTCTCTATTTCCAACATTATTATATAAAACGATATTTAAAATTGGATGATTAAAAAATTCATTTGGAGTAAGTGGTGAATATAATTCATAAATATAATCATTAATTGTCCCATTTTTTATATATGTTTTTAATAGTCCAAATGCTTCTAAAGATTCTCTTGCTAATTTAATATTTTCAATACCACTTTTTAAAACTACCATTAAATGATGATGTATTAAATCTCTACTAATCATTTGTGATAATCCTAAATCATTCCATAAAGTAAAATATAAAGATACACCTAAAGCTCCAATTAATGGTTCATACAAATTAATTATTATACTTCTATCTGTATCTGATAAAATACTTTTATTAATTACAACATATCTATCTGCTGGAAGTAAAGTAGTATTTTCCATAAGTATCACCTTTCAATTAAATATTATAAATGTTATTTTTATGAGATACAAGTTTTATTTTTTTATATATTTTCCTCCTTTCAATATTATCTATCTCTTTTTTTTATAGCTTTCCTTTTTATTTATTAAAAAAAGAGTAATTTAATTACCCTTTCAGACTGTTGACAAATAGGTAAAAAAATTACTTATTTGTCTTTTATTTTGAAAAATTATAGATATTATTAGAAA
>CANQAK010000047.1 GCA_947589495.1 uncultured Bacilli bacterium
TCCATCATCTGTATAAAGTTCTAATTGATTTAAAAAATTATTATTAATTGAAAATCCTTTTTCTTCATAATAAATCTCTAACTGACTAAAAGTTAAATCTTGTTTAGGAGAAGCAATATCTTTTAATGACAATTTAGTTCTTGATCTAAACATTTTATTTATGAGCGTAGTTGTCATTTTTTCAGTTGAACTACCAACTCTTATAAAGCAACTATCAGGAGTTAATCCCATTCCTTTAATATGATATAGTGCCTCACCTCTAGCAACAGTAATATGTATATATTTCTTATTATCTTCTTCCAAGACTTCAATATCAAATAGTCCTAATACGGATGGCTCTATATTAGAAATTATTATATCTTTTATTTTTCTTTGTAATAAATCTAAATTATTTTTAAGGCCAATTACTTTCCCATTATCATCAACACCGATATAAATATTTCCTCCATCTTTGCTATTTAGAAATCCAATAACTGTTTTTTCTAAACCATCAGGTAATTTTACTTTAAATTCATTTCTACTATCTTCAATAACATCTGTCATTATTACTGCCTCCTATCTTCTAAATATAATTATACTATATATTTAAAATTTTTCCTATCAAATTTCCTAATAAATTTCCTAATAAATCTTTATTTATTTGTCAAAGAATGGTAAAATTAAATAGATGTGAACTTTAAAATGCTAATAAACGTTAAAATTAAAAACTTTTTATCAATCAAAGAAGAGGAAACTATAAAAATAAATAATAGTATCACTTCAATAATTTGAAAAAATGGTTCAGGAAAATCAATAATTTTAAAAGCCATAGAAAAATTAAATGGAAAAAAAATACAAAAACAAGAAAAAAATTCAGCCTGCAGAAATAAGCCATCAGAAATTACTGGAACTTTTCAAATCAAACAATCTGATGTTAAAGAAATAAATAGAATTTATTTTGAAAATTATAATTATACTTTTTATAACTTACCTGATAATTATAAATATCTATATTTTACTATAAGTGTTAGTGATGAAAATGATACTAGATTCTTTTCACTTTATTATATGAATGAAAAAAATGAACTAGTTAATATAGATACATCAATTTTTATTGAAAGAATTCTAGAACAAATTAGAAAAATATTTAAAAACAATAAAACAAATATAACAGAACAGGAAGTGAATTTCTTCGAAAATATTCTTAAAGAGCATACAGAAAATAGCATAAAACAATATATTGAAGATAATATAGAAAGTAACCTATTTTCTGAAGAAATAAAAAGTGAATTGAAGAATATAGAAAGTGAAATAAAAGAAGGCTTTTAGATAGAATTATTACCAACATATAAATTTGTTTATTTCAATTCATTTAAAGATGTATTAAACGATAAAGTGCGCGTTTTGTTACCAAAAAAGGTTTACCATATAAAAAAATAGTTTTAGCAATACCACTAAAACTATTTTTTTTCTTCTTCTTTTACTTTTTTCAAATCATATATTTCATCAACATTATCACAAACATTTTGAGAGTGAGTTACAATAATAACACATTTATTTTCTTCATGAGCTAACTTTTTAAATATTTCTAAAATATCAGTTTCTGTTTGTTTATCAAGGTTTCCTGTTGGCTCATCAGCAATTATCATTTTAGGATTATAAGATAGACTTCTTGCAATAGCAACTCTTTGTTGTTCTCCACCAGATAACCTTAATACTTTACGATCTGCATAAGTTTCTTTTAATCCTACTTTTTCCATGAGTTCAATGGCTTTTTCTTTTTTATTTTTAATTTTTTGACCACTCACATCCATAGAAAGAATGATATTTTCACTAGCAGTCATGAAAGGCAATAAATTATAACTTTGAAAGACAATACCAATATCACTATTACGATATTTATCTAAATTCATATCTTTTAAACTTTTACCATCAAATATGATTTCACCTTCAGTACATCTTTCAAGTCCACTTATTAAAGATAATAATGTTGTTTTTCCAGTACCACTTCGACCTCTTATAGCATACATTTTTCCACTTTCAAAATCAAAACTAACTTCTCTTAATGCATAATCATCTTCTTCTGCATCACTATACCTATAACTTGCATTTTTAATACTTAAAATAATATTGTTAGAAGAATTATTTTTTCCTTTCATTTCTTTGCTATCTTTTATTTTATTTGCCATAATTAAGACCTCTCTTTCAATATTGTAAGTGGTGAAAATCTCTCTATACTAACCATTGAAGCAATAGAGCTTATTAATACAAGTGAAAGTCCTATACCAAGTAATTCTAGCAAAACTTTAATATCTACAACCGCATCAATAGAATCATAAGCCTCTACAACTGGCATACCTTTACCTCGCATATCGCCTCTATTTCCACGATCAGGCATTCCACCATTCATATTAGTTCCACCAAAGTTTTTACCTATTTCTTCACTTCTTTCATTACTACTATTTATTTCACTTTCTAGTAAAGAATTACTTACTCCTTTAGAACTTACAGCTCCAATAGAGGCTCCAAGTATAAGGGCAACTACTGAAACAATAACAAGTTCTGATACAAATTGTATTGTTAATTTAAACTTACTGATACCAATTGTTCTTAAAACACCTATTTCATATTTTCTTTCACGAATATTTATCATATTGATTACAAATAAAACTATTCCCCCAATAATAAGAGTAATTACTAAAAATGTTGTAGCAAATGAATTAATATTTTGAATACTTGATACTCCACTTAATGCTACTTCTTCATTAGTTTGTAAAACAAAATTTTCATCTAAACCTTTTTCATAAAATTCATCTTGTAGTTTTTCTACATTATCATAAGAATCTATAATAAATGTAGGGTTAATTGTAGCGCTTATTTCTTCATTATTTGCAGTAATGTTTACAACCGTACTAGCGTTTGTTACAAGTGTATTAGCTGAATTTGAAAACATTGACATTGACTCTCCAGTTCCTTCTTCGTTTTCTTTAAAAATACCAATAATTTCAAATTCATAAGTATTTCCATCATTATCTTCTAGTTTTATTTTATCATTTAAGTTTAAATCATTATAGGAAGCAAGTTCCTGATTTATAAATACATAGTTACCATCAAAGGCAATATCCCAAGCATTATCAGTTATTTCATTCATAGTATAGGTACCATTTATAAATTCACTCATAGCATCTAATGAACTATAACCCATTAAAGTAAAATCAGTAGATGATAAACTATTTTCTTTACCATGTCCAAATGGATTTGGTGTATTATTATTTGACTCAATCTCAGCTTTTTCAATATTGTTTCCATTAAGTCCAATACCATATGTATAATAATAACTTTCAATATAATTACTATCAGCAAAAGACTCAACATCACTAATGGTGTAACTTGCAATATTATCAAACTTTTCTCTAGCATTTTCTCTTCCTTCAGCAAGTGAAGAATCAAAATCTTTCATCATATTAGCTCTATCAAAACTAATTGTTACTTCTTTGTCATAAGCATTTTTGTAGGAATTTATTAAATCTTCTGCTGTATTTTTTATTGCCAGTGTTATCGTACAAGCACAAGCAATAATTAAAAGAATTATTCCTATTAAAATATTCCTTCCTTTATTTCTTTTAATTGAAATCCATGCGTTTTTTAATATAAACATAATATCCTCCTTGAAAACATTATAATTTTATTATGTAAATATTAAAGAAACATTAAAAAAACATTAACTTTTTTATTAATGTTCGTTTATTTTAAATTTAACTTCAAAAATAGTATATCCATCTTTGGAATAAGCTCTAATATTACCATTATGGTTTGTTACAATATTTTTAGCTATGGCAAGACCTAGTCCATATCTTCCACTTTTTCGATTATGACTTTTATCATTTCTATAGAATCTTTCAAATATTTTTTCACATTCAGAAGGTGCTATTGCTTCCCCTTTATTAATAACTTCCAATTTTATTTCCGATTTATCACTCATTAAATTTACTCTAATTTTACTATTTTCTTTTCCATGACTAATGGCATTATCAATTAAAATAGTTACTAACTCATCTATGCTTTCTTTATGGCACATAAAGTTTAGTTTTTCTTCTATATTAGTTTCAATAGTTATATTTTTTTCGTATGCTAAACTTTCAAATATTAAGGCTCTTTTTTCGATAATCATAGAAATATCATTTTTACTGAAATTTTCTTTTTGTAAATATTCAGTTTTAGATAAATCAAGTAATCTGGTTATTAAATTACTCATTCGATCAGATTCACTTTTTAAGTTATTAATCCATTTTTCATTTTTCTTATTCACATCTAAACAATCAATATTGGCCATCATAACTGCAAGAGGTGTTTTAAGTTCATGAGAAGCATTAGCAACAAATTCTTTTTCTCTATCAAAACTTTCCAAAACTGGTTTAGTAATCCATTCTGTTATTTTTTTAGAAATGATATAAATAAGAAACTCGCCAATACAAATTAATAATAAAGAGATTAGTAAGTTTTCTACTAACATATTTCTAGTATTAGTTATATTTACAATCGTTAAAGAGTTATTATTTTCAAAATTATAAGCATATCTATTCCAATATAAACAGCCAATTTTTA
>CANQAK010000048.1 GCA_947589495.1 uncultured Bacilli bacterium
TATGAAAAAATAGAAGAAAAAGAAAAATCAGATAAAAAAAATGAGAAAGAAGCTATGTAATTAATTAGCTTCTTTTTCATAACTTGTTATTATACAAAGAATGAATAACTTAATATAGATTTTTTAAATTATTTATCTACCATTATATGAAAAGACTTATTATTTCCTTCTTTATTTTTATTGGCATTGAATTACATTTTTCAAGATTATTTATATCTATTCATATAAAATGATATTTCACAATTATACATTTATCATTTTATATCCTATTATAATCATTTTTATTCACTAAATCTACTTTATAATAAAGTTCAATTCCATGAGCTTTTTACCCTCTTAAATTAGTAAAAAAGTTTTCTGTAATTCCCATAAATTAATTTACTTTAAAATTGAAATATATTTCTTCTTTTAATTTTCTAATTATCACTCCTTCTGAATTCTTCACAATTTCTACAATACCTCAAGGCAAGCAATAAAAATATGTACAGGTAATTTAATACTCATATTTTCAACTATTTTATAGTACCATTATAAGTACTTATTTACTATTCTTTCTATTTCTTCAGTAAGATTAAATTTAAAAATAATATCTTTAAATCCATCATCTATATAGTGTTTTTTAAAGTGTTCTTTATCTTTTTCTAACATAACTATAACATCTGTTTTAAATTTTTTATTTTCTTTTAGTTTTTTTAATACATTCAATGCTGATGTTACTCTTAATTCATCATCTATAATTATAAGATTATAAAATTCTCCTGAAGAAACTTTTTCAATACACTCCTTACCCATCATGGTTATATTAATATCAATATTATATTTACCAAGTAAAGTTGAAATCTTAAATAATTCTTCTTTGTCATCATCAACAACTAAAATTCTTTTTCTTCCAAAAACATCTGATGAATACTTCTCTACATTTTTCATAACATCAGTAGGTTTTTCTAATTCACATTTTTGATCTAATATAATAGTAAACGTTGTTCCTTTATTTTCGGTGCTTTTTATATTAAAACTACCGCCAAGTAATTTTATTATCTTAGTTGCTACCTTTAAATCAACGTCAAGACCATCTAACTTTATCACATCTTCTTCTGTTAACTCTTGATTATCATCTAATATGCTATTTATCTTTTCCAAACTCATTCCAGTACCTGAATCTTCAACTTTAATAATTAAACGACAAACATCATATCTTACAATTGCATCAACAGAAACATTTATAAAGCCGTTTTCAGTATTCTCTATGCTATTAAATAATACTGATGTAAGAATTTGTTTAAATCTAATATCATCACCATTAAGCTTGTCTGGTACATTACTGCTTACATCAAAACTTAACTTTATATTCTTTTTTTCTATTTTATTTTGAGCGATATTTTTAATTCCATTTAAGATTGTATTTGTATTATAATAATCTTCTTTAATTTTAATCTTACTAGCGTCCATAGATGATATATCCAAAACGTTATTTAACTTAAAAAGTAAATCATTAGCATTACTTGCAATTAATCTAACGGCATCCTTTTTATCAATATCATTTTTTAGTTTATCAAAATTTTTAGTTATTCCTAAAATATTTTTTGCTGGTTCTTTCACTTCCTGAGACATTTCAAATAAGAACCTAGATTTATCTTCCATTTGGTTTTCTATTAATTCTTTATTTCTTAGTAATTCATTTACAATTTTTAAATCTGGATTTTCTATTGTAAAGTACATAAATATTGTAACAAAGGCAAAAGCAGAGTTAATTATCGTTATACCTGGATTAATTTGTCTTAAAACAAATACAAAAATCATCATTATAATAAGCATAAAAAGTGGATAATACTTTTTATCTGTTATATGTTTTATATTTGCACAAACACTTATTATATCAATAGCTATGAATAAGCCTCCCATTAATAATAAGACATCAGTTGCCATACCATAAGAATATATATAATTTCCATCATAAAAATAATTAAGTGGTAAGTATATGATAATAGCAGCCATTACAATATAAATTAGTGATAAAAAAGCTATTATATTCTTTTTACTTTTTTTTAATTTATCTTTAAACATAGTTCTACTTTCAAACGAAATAAAGAAAATGTATTCAGTAAACAAAAACTCCCATAACAATAAATAAATTAAAAATATTCTATTTATTATCTCGTTTATTAAATGATAAGTACTCGATATATTCATATGCGCCACAAAGAAAAAGCATGAAAGTTCTACTAACAAACCCACTATAGTGATTACAAAAAGTCTACTATATAGTTTGTTTTCTATATTCTTTATCTTTCCTTTCGAAAAATATACTATTCCTACAATCAAACAGAAAAGTAACATGCAACAATTAACGGTTATTCCTATTATCATAATTATCACCTCTAATAAAAACTATCTTATTATTTTTAGTATAACATATTTTAGATAAAAAAAGATAGAACTTAAATTCTATCTTTTATATTGCTTTACACTTGCCATTAATTTTTCTTCATCGTCTTTTTCTAGTTTAACGAAGTCAACTTTTCCAATTGATGTAAGTGGTAATTTATCATTAAATTCTATTTCACTTGGTTGTGAGTATTCAGGCAATTTTTCTTTGCATAATAATAGTATTTCTTCTTCAACTTTTTTTGTATCAACACTATCACTTTTTAATACAACATGAGCTTTTGGAACTTTTCCTTGTGAATAATTTATATCTCTTACACTAACAACTTTACATTCTAAAACATCCTTGTGTTTTAAAATAACATCCTCTATCATACTAGGATAAACTTTAAATCCATCTGGTCTTATTATCATTTCTTTTAGCCTACCAACAACATATAAATTACCATCTTGATCCATATAACCTAAGTCACCCGAATGAATCCACATTAACCCATCTTCATGTTTTCTTAATATATTATTTGTTTCTTCATCGTTGTTAAAATATCCTAACATAGTATTAGGCCCAGTTATACAAACTTCACCTTGCTTATTATATCCTAATTCCTCTTTGGTTTTTGGATCAAAAATAGATATAGTCGTATTAGGAAATGGTATTCCTACACTACCAAGTTTGTTAGTATCATTTGAAGTACAGGCTGCGACTGCAGCATTAACCTCAGTCATTCCATAACCTTTAACAACTTTATAATCACAGTTATGCTTTTTTAAAAATTCGTTTGTTTTATTCTCTAATTTTTTATCCATTTTATCACCACCAACAGTAGGCGCAATAATATATGATAAATCTTCTTTAGCAAGTTTTTTACTATTAATAATACTTCCATAATGTGATGGTACACCAACCATATGATTTGGTCTATATTCTAATAATAATTCATCAAATTTTTCAGCTTTAAACTCTGGAATTAATATAACTTCCATTCCGCATGCAAGTGGTAAATGAAGTCCATTACCAATTCCATATGCTATAAATGGTGGCATTATGTTTAACCAATTATGTTCCCTTTTGAAATCATAGCCTGCGTTTTGGCATTGAAATGATGCAGCATTAACACTAAAATTAGTGTGTACAACGCCTTTTGATGGGCCCGTTGTTCCACCAGTATGAACAATTAATAATGGTTTATTCTTGTCATACTTTGGATATGGTTCATAATCTTGTGCTTTTCCTGATTTAAAAAACTTAGACCAAGAAATGCATTCACCACTTTTAGCAAAAGCACTTTCGTTTTCTTTCATATCCTTAAAATAATCTAATATTACATCCTTCTTTTTTGGAACTTGCTTATTTTTTTCTATTGCTTTCTCTTTTTTACTCTCATATGAACTTTTAATATCTTTATAAGCTTTCTTAAGCATTATACCTAAAGGCAAAGAATCAGTAGGTGAAACCGTTATTATTTTTTCAACAGACGTTTTTTTCTTAACATCTTTTACTTTATCTGCTGCTCTATCAATTATAAATAGTAATTTTGATTTAGCTTCAGCAATATAACCTTCTATACCCTCTTTACTTGTTCTTGGATCAACCATATTTGCAACAGCACCAATTTTACTTAATGCATAATACATGTATACAGTTTCTGGAATTGTAGGCATAGAAATAGTTACTATTTCACCTTCTTTAACTCCATGTTTTCTAAATGCTCTTGCGGTTTGATCAATATTTTGTATAAGTTCACCATACGTAATTTTTCTACCAAAATAGTTCAAAGCAGTTCTATTTGGAAACTTCTTATTATTATCCACTAAATATTCATATATAGTTTTTTCAGGCAATTCTTTTCTTAGTACTTCTTCATCATAATATTTAAGCCATGGTTTATCAATTGATGCCTTACCAATCAAAATATTTTCCATATTTTCCATATTTTCCATATTTTCCCCCTAAATAGTTTTATTTTTTTTTACTGCAAACATAATATACCATTTTTTTAAAAAAAAAGCAAATTTCATACTAATAATGAAAAAAAGTCCATAATATTATGAACTTTTTATTTTTGTCCTAATTTACCTTTCATTCC
>CANQAK010000049.1 GCA_947589495.1 uncultured Bacilli bacterium
AGAGAGCAAAGTTAACCAGAGGATATAGTTAAGGGACTAAAATAGATATTTTCCCTAAAATAAAAAGTAAAAGATCCAAATTCATGTCAAACAAAATTAATTTAAAATGGAATAAAATTACACACACAAATAAATATCTAAATGATGTATTCATTCTATTTAAAACAACATTAAAAAAATTGAGCAGAAGAAACCAACTCTAACAAAATGATTTCTCTTTTCATGTAAGTTGCACTCTAATTTTAAATTCCATTAGTGTAACTAGGAATCAAGTACACGTTGTTATGTGAATTTGGTTTATTTCCACGGCAACTAAAAATACAAATTGATATCGGAAGTTGAATTATGGATTAATATTTAATATTTTCTAATTTATTTATTATTCATTTGGAATATTATTGGTTTTCAATATTAATACAATAGTTATGGGTTAATATTTAATATTTCCTAATTCATTTTCATTTACTCTGTATAGATCTTTTTATTGAACATCATTAAAATAACGTGTTACTTAACGCTTTTAAAAGTGAGATTGTTTTTACAATAGTCAATTAATTAACAATTCATCATAAAAGTGAAACCTGGGCTAAGAATGTGTTTAAAAACATCGTCTTATACTCATTTCCTAGTAACAAACTAACACGTATTACTACAATTGCACTTATTTTTTTACAAAACATAAGAAATCAAATATATGGTTTAGATGTACAACATATTAAAATTAAATGTGTTAATTGTGCAAATGAACTCTATTATTCTAGATTAACAACAAAAATGTGTTGTGTTCCTTCCTCATATAACTTACTCTTGTTGCAAGGAGGATTATGAATAGTATTACCACAAGAAATTTTGCAACATAATAATTCTTATAATTCCTATAATCAAATAAATAAATGTAAATCTTTAATTTATATTTTAGAAGTTCATTCTATATAAGTATATTATAATTCAACTACAATAAAAGAGACACAAATTAACATGATTATAAATTATGATAATGTAGAAAACATATGATTCTAATTATGATATTGTTGTAAAAATGTTTAAATTAAATTTTTATTTTACAACAAAAATCTTAACTTGTTAACTTAAAACCATGAAGACAAATTAAACTTTTTAAAACAATGTGATAAATCCTAATTTGCTCAAAATACAGTAAATATGCATCCAAAACCATAAGATAAATAAACCATGTTTACTCAAAAAATGAAAAATACATTAAAAGAAAAAACTATATGAATTAAGCTCAAATTCATTCGATGCTATATACATAATGGAAGTTTATAGTTTGTTTAAAGGGAAAAATGACATATAAAATGAAAAAGGAAAAATATTAAGAGAGTGATCCGCTGTCGCGCGCGGGTCAAAAACGAGTTAAATTGCAAATTGTAGTAACGACGGTAACGGTAACTCGAGTATCGTCTCTCAAGGACTCTTGGGTTTTACTAACTAAAATCGAAATTGGGGGGTTGTTTGGTTCGAGTTTAGGCAAATAAGCTAATTATAAAAAGTGATTATAAAATAAGCTGTTTGGAAATAAGTGATTATAGAATAAGTCGATCTACTGTTTTGGGTTCCTACTATCATCGATTATTATAATTCTAATACCCGAAGCGGATTGTCTATTCCTATTTGGGTACAAACTCAATGACAAGCGCGGTGAAGTTTGTGAGATGTACGATCCTATTGTCCGAATTAAGCAAACGGGATAAGTTTTCATGGATTAAGCAAACATGACTGATCAGACACAACAACGGATTAAGCAAACGTGATGAGTCTATGTTAGGATCATACAATCAACCAAATTGAATCAATATATTTTATGCAATCGAATTAAGCATACAATAACACAAAATATCATTGAAAGGAATTAAACTTAAATTAACATTATAATAATCTCAAGTATTGGAACCTGAATTACAGTAGATCAACCCAAAGGAATTAGTTCTCCATAGTCATTCGTCCTAGCTTTTCCAAATCGTGAATGGAATTTCGTGAACAGTGAATTCGAATGCCATGCTACAGTACCACGGCTGCTACCCTAAGGGGAAAGAGAGCGACCCGTTTTACAACCCAACTGGGTCAAACAAACGACCCAGGCCCAAAACTAATTGACCCGAAACTTAACTAAAACTAGTGCTGCAACTTCAACAATTTTTTCAACCTTGCTACAGTCCGAATTGGCTCTCGACTTCTTCATGAAAGTTGTAGGTCTTTTTCTTAGCTTTCCAACCAATATTAGAACGCCTCAATCCGAGTCCTGTAGCTCCAGTTATGAATTTTTTATTGAAAGCTGCACATGCTGAAAAATAAAATACGAAAATTAATTAAATGCAAAAATAAGATAAATTAGCAAAACAATTTAAAACATAAAAATAAACACAATAAACTAAAGAAATGCATTAGTACAATCGTGGAAAGATGTGCATCAAAATGCACTGATCAGAGAGCAAAGTTAACCAGAGGATATAGTTAAGGGACTAAAATAGATATTTTCCCTAAAATAAAAAGTAAAAGATCCAAATTCATGTCAAACAAAATTAATTTAAAATGGAATAAAATTACACACACAAATAAATATCTAAATGATGTATTCATTCTATTTAAAACAACATTAAAAAAATTGAGCAGAAGAAACCAACTCTAACAAAATGATTTCTCTTTTCATGTAAGTTGCACTCTAATTTTAAATTCCATTAGTGTAACTAGGAATCAAGTACACGTTGTTATGTGAATTTGGTTTATTTCCACGGCAACTAAAAATACAAATTGATATCGGAAGTTGAATTATGGATTAATATTTAATATTTTCTAATTTATTTATTATTCATTTGGAATATTATTGGTTTTCAATATTAATACAATAGTTATGGGTTAATATTTAATATTTCCTAATTCATTTTCATTTACTCTGTATAGATCTTTTTATTGAACATCATTAAAATAACGTGTTACTTAACGCTTTTAAAAGTGAGATTGTTTTTACAATAGTCAATTAATTAACAATTCATCATAAAAGTGAAACCTGGGCTAAGAATGTGTTTAAAAACATCGTCTTATACTCATTTCCTAGTAACAAACTAACACGTATTACTACAATTGCACTTATTTTTTTACAAAACATAAGAAATCAAATATATGGTTTAGATGTACAACATATTAAAATTAAATGTGTTAATTGTGCAAATGAACTCTATTATTCTAGATTAACAACAAAAATGTGTTGTGTTCCTTCCTCATATAACTTACTCTTGTTGCAAGGAGGATTATGAATAGTATTACCACAAGAAATTTTGCAACATAATAATTCTTATAATTCCTATAATCAAATAAATAAATGTAAATCTTTAATTTATATTTTAGAAGTTCATTCTATATAAGTATATTATAATTCAACTACAATAAAAGAGACACAAATTAACATGATTATAAATTATGATAATGTAGAAAACATATGATTCTAATTATGATATTGTTGTAAAAATGTTTAAATTAAATTTTTATTTTACAACAAAAATCTTAACTTGTTAACTTAAAACCATGAAGACAAATTAAACTTTTTAAAACAATGTGATAAATCCTAATTTGCTCAAAATACAGTAAATATGCATCCAAAACCATAAGATAAATAAACCATGTTTACTCAAAAAATGAAAAATACATTAAAAGAAAAAACTATATGAATTAAGCTCAAATTCATTCGATGCTATATACATAATGGAAGTTTATAGTTTGTTTAAAGGGAAAAATGACATATAAAATGAAAAAGGAAAAAAATTAAGAGAGCAAAGTTAACCAGAGGATATAGTTAAGGGACTAAAATAGATATTTTCCCTAAAATAAAAAGTAAAAGATCC
>CANQAK010000050.1 GCA_947589495.1 uncultured Bacilli bacterium
TGTATTCGTATTACTAGCTATATTTCCTGTTATGGTCACCTTTGGAATTGTGGTTTCTAAGTTTATTACTTTGAAATAATAAATTTGAGTTGATAAACTAAAAAAATAACCTTAAATGATATGAACACCATTTCTTTTTCAAGGAATGGTGTTCATATTAAATATCAACTCTTTCGGTTAAAAAGTCAATTGCACTAATTTGTTTTATACCATTATAATCGTTAGTGTCATAATCCAAAGTTATAATATATTTTCTATAATGATCTGAAATATTTTGTAAAGGTCTTAATTCTCTTTCTAGTGTATTTTTATCTCTTACAGATAGTGCAACTTGAATATAAATTAAGTCATTGTTTGTTTCTACTACAAAATCTATTTCAGAAGAATCATTTTTTCCAATATATATTTTATATCCTCTTCTTTTTAATTCAAGAAATATTACATTTTCTAAGATATGACCAAAATCTTTATTAAAAGATTTCCCTAGTAAATAGGTTTTTAAACCTAAATCTGACAAATAGTATTTTTCCTGTGTCTTTAGCAATTGTTTTCCCTTAATATCATATCGATTAACTTTATAAAGAATGTAACTTTCTAATAATGCATTTAAATATTCTTCAATTGTGTGTACAGAATTTTTTCTACCATATGATGCTAAAGTATCACTTATCTTTTTTGTAGATATACATGATCCAATATTATCAAATAGAAATCTACATACACTTTCTAATATAAGTGGATCACTAATTTTTTTTCTAGATATAACATCTTTAATTAAAACAGTATTATATACACTATCTAAATAATCTATTTTTGCATTCTCATCTTCAAAATTAATTAAATATGGAAAACCTCCATAAGTTACATAATCATTATATTTTTTTAATTCATCGCTTTCACCATAATAGCTTAAATATTCTTTAAATGATAATGGTAAAACATGAATTTGAATATATCTTCCAGTAAGAAATGTAGCAAGTTCACCAGATAACATATAAGAATTGGAACCAGTAATATATATATCTAAATATTCTCTAAGTAGTAAACTATCTATACATTTTTCAAACCCAATTACATTTTGAATTTCATCAAGAAATATATAGTTTTTAACTTTTTTATCAGTATTTTCTAATATATATTTATGTAATTCGTCTGAATTAAGTAAATAATTATTGTTATTATCCTCAAAATTAATAGATATTATATTTTTTTCTGAAATTCCATTATCTAATAGATAATTTTTAAATTGATTAAGTATCGTAGACTTTCCACATCTTCTTATACCTGTTAATACTTTAATTATACTTTTATCTTTGTATGCAATTAACTTATCAATATATTGCTTACGATATATTATTTTCTCTTCCATTTTGTTCATATATATACACGTCACCTCAGTATAAGTATATACTAGCTAATATTATTTGTCAAGTTTTTGCATAAAATAGCAAAAACTTCATATAATTCGACAGTTTTTGCATTTTTATAGAATTTTATATTTAAATTCTTAAAAATAATTAAAATATCTAAAATTCAAATAAACCTTAGATATTTTAATTAATTATCTTTTTTATTATCTAATAAAAAATCTATAATATTTTGAAAATGAATTCCATTTTCGGTTGTTTTAATATATGTTTTATCCATTGATAAGATTGTTTTTTCAAAATGATCATCTGCAATTGAAAATGCCTTTTTTTCACGTTCTAAAACTGTTTGTTCTAAGACTGTTTTAGTAACTTGATAATACTTTTTATCATTTCTATCTGTAGCAATAAAATCAATTTCATTGTCATCATTTTTTCCAATAGTAACTTCATATCCTCTTCTAATTAATTCTAAATAAACAATATTTTCTAATATATGTCCAATATCATCTTCACGATAACCGATAATTGCATTTCTAATTCCAGGATCAACAATATAATATTTACCTAAAGTTTTTAATAACTGTTTACCTTTAATATCATATCTAGAAACTTTATAAATAATATAAGCATTTTCTAAAAAATTTAAATAATTATCAATAGTATTATGAGTAGTAGGATTACCATTACTAGTTAAATAATCACTAATTTTTTTACTAGATATAGAAGAACCAATATTTTGGCTAATATATATTAAAATTTTTTCTAGTAATCCAACATCTTTTATATTATTTCTAGCAATAACATCTCTTTTTAAGACCATATCATAAATATCTCTAAGATAATTTGCTTTCACTTCTGTTATTTGTTTTAAATTAGATAATGATGGAAGTCCACCAAATTTTAAATATTCATTGAATTTATCTTCTATTGTCCAAGAATTATCAAAATCATAAAAATCTAAAAATTCTTTAAATGATAATGGTAACATTTTAATTTGAATACATCTACCACTTAAGAAAGTAGCTAATTCTCCAGACAATAAATGTGCATTTGAACCTGTAACATAAATATCACAATTTAAATCTACTCTAAATGATCTTAATGCTTTTTCCCATCCAGAAACTTCTTGTATTTCATCTAGTAAGATATAAAATTTTTTTTTGCTACCTGAAATTTTATTTTTTACATATATGTATAAGTCATTATAATTTTTGATTTTAGAATATTCTAAAGATTCAAAATTAATATTAATAATTTGCTTTTCTGGAATTCCATTATCTATTAAATAATTTTTCAATAAAATTAATAATGATGATTTTCCACATCTTCTGACTCCAGTAATTATTTTTATTAGATCAGTATCTTTAAAATTAAGTAATTGTTCTAGATAATAATCTCTATTTTTCAAAATATCTCCTCCGTATTAAGTATATCAGAAAATTAATAAAAAGTAAAGTTTTGTTAGTTCATTAACAAAAAAACAAAAATCGACACTTTTTGTTAATAATATTATTATTTTTTTTAAGAATTTTAATATAAAAATTTTCCTTTCAAAGTAATAAACTTGGAAACCAGTGATCCAAGTGCTCCAACGATAGTAGGAGGCTCTTCATCATGGTCTTCCAAAGCTTTAACAATCAATGTTTCAAAGGAATCTAATACAATAAGTGGAATCAAGAATTATCAATATTGTGAATCAATGACAGATAATGTATCAAACTGCAAATGGGTAAATTTAGCAAGTGGAACAAAAGAAGTAACGATCTCAACGAATGGAACAAGGTATATATTCTTTCGAGCAGCATCTAA
>CANQAK010000051.1 GCA_947589495.1 uncultured Bacilli bacterium
TATAAATGGACCTTTAATTATAATGGACAAATACAATCATGGAAAGTACCATGTAATGGAACTTATAAATTGGAAGTTTACGGAGCTCAAGGAGGCAATACAAATGGTGGAAAAGGTGGCTATGCTGCTGGTAGTAAATCTTTAACTGCAAATACTACCTTGTATGTTGTAGTTGGTGGCGCTGGCGCATGCTCTACTTCTCAATATGTAACGAAAACTGCTGGTGGATACAATGGTGGTGGTTATTATGCTGGTGGTGGAGGAGACAGTTCTGGTTGTTTTTCTTCTTCTGGAGGAGGAGCCACTCATATCGCCACGGCAACTGGATTATTATCTTCCTTATCTGGAAATCGTGGAGCAGTTTTAATCGTCGCTGGTGGCGGCGGCGGAGGGACAGTAAGATATTCTACATATGCTGGTGGTGCTGGTGGCGGAGCTAATGGTAGCGCCGGATCAGGTGGAGCAGCGGGTGGAAATCAAACTGCTGGAGGAAGTAATTATTATGCAGGAGATCATACTTCATATGGTACAACTTTTTCAAATGCATCATTTGGTCAAGGAGGAGGATATTCTGCAGGAGAGCTAATGAGTGGATGGTTTGCAACTTGTTCTGGTGGTGGCGGTTGGTTTGGCGGAGGAGCCGCCCTTACTAGAGGACAATACGCAGCAAGAGGTGGAGGCGGCGGTTCCGGATATACTGGAGGACTTTCCAATGTATCAACTGCTAGTGGTCAACGTGCTGGAAATGGAGTTGCCTATATCACCTTAACAGCTATTAGTAATTAAAAAAAGAACTAGGATTTTCATCATTATCCTAATTCTTTTTTATTTATAAATAATTATTTTTTTTAGTTCTGATTACTTTTTTAATTATTTATTCATCTTTTAATAACCAATCAATTATATTTATAACCTTTATACCGTTAAAATCATTGTTAATCGATTTATCCATTGTTAATATTATCTTTTCATAATTGTCATCAATACTTTCTAAACTTCTAAGTTCACGTACTTTAACATCTTCACTTTTTAAACTTTGAGTAACTTGGTAATACTTTATATTATGAGGATTTTCTGCTACAAAATCTACCTCATAATCATTTGTTTTACCTATATTAACTCTATAACCTCTTCTTAATAGTTCAAGGTAAACAATATTCTCAAGTAAATGACCTTCATCAATATTTCTAAAACCAAGTATTATATTTCTTATTCCTGTATCTGATATATAATACTTTCCAAGTGTTTTAAGAAGTGATTTACTCTTTATATCAGTTCTATCAGCCTTATACATTATAAAAGATTTTTCCAGCATGTTTAAATAATTATCAATTGTTTGATGATTTGATTTTTCCACTATTTTATTACTATTTAAATAATCACTTATTTTTGTGGATGATATAGGACTTCCTATATTATTTGATAAGTATTTTATAATATTTTCTAAAAGTGCAGTATCTTTTATATTATTTCTATCTATTATATCTTTTTTAATAATAGTATTATAAATATCATTTAAATAAGATAAAACTAATTCATCATTGTCTTTAATTAGTGCTATAGCTGGTAATCCACCATATTTTAAATATTCGTTAAACTTATCATCTAAATTATTATTGTCATAATGATTAAATATTAAATATTCTTTAAATGACAAAGGATACATTTTAATTTCTATATATCTACCAGATAATAGTGTTGATAACTCACTTGATAAAAGATATGCATTTGACCCCGTTATATAAATATCTATATTAAAATCTACTTTAAAAGAATTTATTGCTTTTTCCCAAGATTTAATATTTTGAACTTCATCTAATAACAAATATATTTTACTTTTTTTTATTTTTTCTTTTACATATTGATACAAATCTTTATAATCATTTATATCATCATATATAGCAGATTCAAAATTAATATGTATTATATTATCTTCATTTACGCCATTATTAAGTAAATAATCTTTAAACATTAATAAAAGTGTTGATTTACCACTTCGCCTTACTCCGGTTATTACTTTGATAAATTCAGTATCTTTAGCATCTATCATTCTTTTTAAATAATTTTCTCTTATTATCATTCCTATCACCAATTACATTTTACTACAAAAGTAATGCTTTGTAAAGTTTTGCAAAGTAATTTGCAAAAAAAGTTTTTCTGACATTTTTTGCAAAACATAATTTTGCATATTTCTTTTAATATTAATTATACTTTTTAAAAATAAATTTTTCATTTTTTTAAGAATTTTAATATAAAAATTTTCCTTTCAAAGTAATAAACTTGGAAACCAATGATCCAAGTGCTCCAACGATAGTAGGAGGCTCTTCATCATGGTCTTCCAAAGCTTTAACAATCAATGTTTCAAGGGAATCTAATACAATAAGTGGAATCAAGAATTATCAATATTGTGAATCAACGACAAATAGCGCATCAAATTGTTTTTGGAATAATTTAGCAAGTGGAACAAAAGAAGTAACGATCTCAACGAATGGAACAAGGTATATATTCTTTCGAGCAGCATCTAA